>JAJYNF010000144.1 GCA_021786455.1 Acidobacteriota bacterium | reverse complement strand
GATCTCGTGCGCTTGCCCAATCGCCGTTCAATGATCTTTTCAAGGCCGACAAAGGCGCCGCCGCAAATAAACAGAATGTCCGTCGTGTCCACCGGCGTAAACTCTTGATGGGGATGCTTGCGGCCGCCTTGCGGGGGCACGTTCGCAACGGTTCCCTCCAAGATCTTTAGCAAGGCTTGCTGAACTCCCTCGCCGGAAACGTCGCGGGTAATGGAAGGGTTTTCGTCCTTTTTGGCAATTTTGTCGATCTCGTCAATATAAATAATGCCTTGCTGGGCGCGCTGCACGTCGCCTTGAGCGTTTTGCAGAAGCTTCAGGATAATGTTTTCGACGTCCTCTCCCACGTAACCTGCTTCGGTCAAGGTTGTGGCGTCCACGATGGCGAAAGACACGTCAAGCAATCGCGCCAGGGTCTGTGCCAAGAGCGTCTTGCCCGTGCCGGTCGGCCCAATCAGCAGGATGTTGGATTTCGTCAGCTCCACTTCGCTTCGCACCCGAGCGAGCAAGATGCGCTTGTAGTGGTTATAGACCGCCACGGCCAATTTCTTTTTTGTTTTCTCTTGGCCGATCACGTACTCGTCCACGAAGCGCTTTACCTCGATCGGGCGAGGCAACTTCGCCTGCTGCGTGGGCACGGGCCCCGGGCGATCCTCCTCGAGAATGGTGTTACAAAGCGCGACGCATTCATCGCAGATGTAGGCGCGTGGATGGTCGCCCGGTGAGGAAATGAGCTTGCCTACCGCTTCCTGCGTTTTCTGGCAGAAGGAGCAGTGAAGAAGCTCGTCAGCCGGCAAACGTTTCACCGATTCTCCCTCCGGTTACTTGTGCTTATAAATGATTTCATCCACAATCCCATATTCCCGAGCCTGCTGCGCGCTCATCCAGAAATCACGCTCCACGTCCCGCTCGATCTTCTCCACGGGCTGGCCAGTGTGCTTGGCCATAATTTCATTCAAACTCGCCCGTATGCGCAGGATTTCGCGGGCGTGAATATCAATATCCGTCGCTTGACCCGAAAGCCCCCCCATCGTCGGCTGGTGAATGAGGACCCGTGAGTTGGGTAGCGCGAAGCGTTTGCCCGGCGTTCCGGCGGAGAGTAGCAGGGCGGCCACGCTGGCGGCCTGCCCGATGCAGATGGTAGCGACATCGGGGCGAATGAATTGGATGGTGTCGTAAATGGCCATGCCGGCGGTCACCACGCCGCCGGGAGAATTGATATAAAGCGACACGTCCTTTTCAGGGTCTTCCGCCTCTAGGAACAGCAATTGCGCGGTCACCAGGTTGGCGACATTATCATCAATCGGGGTTCCGATGAAGATGATATTGTCGCGCAACAGGCGCGAGTAAATGTCATAAGCCCGCTCGCCCCGGTTGGTCTGCTCGACCACCATCGGGATCAAGGTCATCCTTGGTCCGTCGTCCATGAGTCTTACCTGAGATCAGCCCTCGGCCGGAGATGGCGACGCTTGCTCTTTCCGCTGGATGCTGGCGTTCTGGTAAATAAAGTCAAGGGCTTTCTGAGCGCGGCGAGTAGATTTCAGTGTATCCAACCGCCCTTCGCGTGTCAAGCGCGTTTTCATCGCCGCCGGGGTTTCGCCGCTTTCCGATGCGATGCGGCGAAGCCAATCATCCAATTCTTCTTCGGAGACGGCAAGATTTTCCGCCTGCGCTATCTTTTCTAAAATTAGGGCCGCCCGCGCCTCCCGCTCCGCTTCAGAGCGCCGATCCTCCCGAATCTGCTGCCAGTCCACATTTAATCCCCGCGGATCCACTCCTTGAGCTAAAAGTTGGCCCAGGAGTTTCTCCATTTTCTCATCCAATTTAGCCTCAACCAAAACCTCAGGCAGCGGGAATGGATTTGCGTCAATGAGCTGATCCAGCAATGCCCGTTTTATCTCAGCTTCGGATTTCCGTTTTTTTTGCTCCGTCAGATCCTCGCGCAGCTTCCCCCGCAGTTCCTCCAACGTCTGAACATCACTGACCGATTTGGCGAGTTCGTCGTCAGCCGGAGGGACCGCTTTCCTTTTCACGCTGATCACTTCCACCGTGTAGCGAAGGGTCTTGCCCGCCAGACCTTTATCGGGATAATCGACGGGGTAGTGGACGTCGAATTGACGCTTTTCGCCGGCCCTCGCGCCCTCAAGATTCTTGCTGAAATCCGGGACAGTCTTGGGGTCTCCCAGAAGGATGTTTGCCTCGCTGTATTTTTTCCGCGCGCCCGCAGCCTGAACCGCGGAGGCACCTACGGGGTTGCGCGCCTCTTCGTAGTTGACCGTCACCACGTCGCCGTTCTCGGCCCCGCGGCCTTCGACGGGCTCGAAAACCGCGGCTTGCTCGCGGAGCTGTTCAATTGCTTGCTGAAGTTCAGCTTCGCTGACCTCCGCCGGCACCTCATCCACCTCCAGTCCTTGGTATTTGCTGAGCTCAAATTCCGGCAGGATCTCAAACGTCGCTTTGAAAGTCAGCGGCATATCCTCTTCGAATTTAAGATCGGCAAAGCGGGGCCGGCCAATCACGGAAAGTTTCTGGCTCTTGACCGTATCGTCAAAATACTTCGGGACGAGTGACTGTAAAATTTCTTCGCGAATGGTCTCTCGGAAATGCTGCCGCACCAGCACTGCCGGTGCTTTGCCGCGCCGAAACCCTGGAATTCGCGCCACGCGGCGGTATTGGTCTGCCAAGGTCTCGGTTTGACGGCGGACCGCTTCGGCGGGAATTTCAATGACCAGCTCTCGCTTGCAAGTCTCAGTGTCCACAGCTTGTCGCGCTCATGTCCAGAGGTGAGGTTGAATGGTGAGAAGCTCCGCGTCCGAACCTCGACGTGATACCCAGCGGTGATGAACTCCAACCTGGAAGCTTCGTGACCTTTTCCTGAAAGTCCGCCCGTCATTCGTGCGATCGGAGGCTTCCAGAGCTAAGTATAACACGCAGGCTTGACGTGTCAACTTTGCGTAAGCGTCAGTAGTGTCTGAAAAGCGCGTTGGCTGCGTGGTTCTCGTGTATAATCGCGCCGGACACCCGTG
>JAJYNF010000133.1 GCA_021786455.1 Acidobacteriota bacterium | reverse complement strand
CCGGGAATACACTTTGGCTGCGATGACAGAGAAAGGGCCGGTAGTCGCCTGGGTGGTGGACGACACGGGATTGGTGAAGAAAGGCAAGCACTCGGTGGGCGCGGCGCGACAGTATTGAGGGCAGGTGAGCCAGCAGGAGAATTGCCGCGTGGCGGTGAGTCTGTCGGTGACGACCGAGACGGCCAGTCTGCCGGTTCGCACGGCACGGCATCATCCATGGTGCATCGCCACGCTGCGCATGACCATCGCACAGGTTTTGCTGCGGCGGCTTGACGGCTGCCCCTATTGCGCGACACCATCTTTATAACACAGTAGCACTAGCATGGTGTCTTGCGGAATTGTTTACAGCGCGACGATGATTCCGAGGCCCGATGATTTTTATCGGGCCGAGGAACCTGCTTGTTTCGCGGCAGAAAAGCAGATTCCTCGCTTCGCTCGGAAGACGGCCTCCCGAGGCCGTTGTAAAGAATTAAAGGGGACACCATACGAGCCCAACACCCATTGTCGAGAAGCTCGGCATCACATCTTGCCCAGATTCATCTTGACAAGCACGGTAAGTGTGGGTTAACATAAGAGGAGGTTTGGAAGCAGGCCACTGGAACTGTAACGTCGGTTCGGTAGGTTTGAGATAAAAGGTCAGTTAATGCCGGTCACCAGAGAAGCCGTCACCCGCCCGACCTTCAGCCCTTTCCTTTACGCGCGGATGGCGAGCGATTGGCTCAGTAACCCAGTCCCAATCCGAGTCTAGAAGGATACCGATGGCCGTGCCGAGGGTCGGTGAATGCGCATGTCCAGGTGGTTTACTGTTGTTTCAAGGTGTATCTTGTGATACGTATGGATTAGATATTGTTTCGTCTTGTCCTTGTTTTTCCTTCCGTCGGGATTCGGGCGCCTCTGACCGTGGTGCCCTAAGCAAGTTTCGCTCATCACGCTGTCCCTCCTCAAGGGCGCGTCTGCCATGTGGTTTCAACAAGCTTTCCAAATTGCTGCATTCTCCGCAGCAGCAGGTTTTTCCGATAACCAAGGTTTCTGCAATTGCTTATCAAGATTTGGTTCCTAAATGGAGGGTGACAATGCAATCAGATAAAAAGAGCATTAATTTCTATTGCCGTTCGAACGTTCCCGCTGCCTCTCTCGCAGAGGGGGCGTTTTGTAGCTCCCAAACCCCTGCGCCTTTTCCTTATCCCTCTCCAATGTCTCGGGGCGTCACCTTTGCCGGGTCCCGATGCGAGGAGCGGGGCTGCGTCTTCCCCTTAGCTTCTCCATCCAGCCGCCACTGCCGGTACCATGAAAACGAGCAAGCCGAGCCACGGTTGTTCCGCTCGCAACAACCTTCGTGGGCTTTACTGCAGCAAGCTCGATTCGGCATGGCCGATGTGGATAGCGAGCCTAACACACACCGTCGTGACCGTCGGCGTCTGGCGGAGTTGTGGGAGCGATTTCAGAGCGACGACTCGGCATAGCTGAATGCCGGTAAACTCGCGCTCACCGCGCGCGCCGGGCGCGCCCGTGTCGGAAGCCGCTCGATCGCGACCCTGAAACCTCTCAAACCACTCGGTTGCCCGACATGGCGGGCGGAAAACACTCGCGCCCGGCGAGGTGTCACCAGCAGTTCAAGCGAGGCGAGACAGTTGCGCTCTGGATCGAGAAGCTCAGGAAACGAGGTGACAGGATGGTAGGAAACGCTCAAACTTTGAATCAGAGAAACCGCCGCGCCCAAGCCTCCTCCGCTCCGCCCTTCGGCCCGCTGGTTTCGCCGTCAAGGGCTTGGCATATTCTTCGGCAGCGAACAGGCGGGCGATTCTCTCGCTCTACTTTCTATCGCTGGCTTGAGAGCGGAAAAGCCTATTCCCTGCGCATCGGTACGCGGATTTATGTTCCTTGGCGGGAAGTTGATGAAATCGTTCGCAAGTGCCTGAATGGGGAAACGCTATAGGGGTCGGCTTCATGCGGCGCGAAGCCGCCACCGGGCGCGCGGCGGGAAGCTGGCTGGCCTGAGGGCCGGCTACACTTCACCCCAAGTTTTCATACCACTTGACGTTGCCCGTTGACGAACCAATGGCCACGATGTCCAATCTTCCATCCCCGTTGAGGTCTGCCAGGACGGCGCACGAAGCGCCCATTTCGTTGTCGAGCAACTGCCGTTCCCACCGCAGCGCCGAACTATCCACCGCGCGGAAAAGATAGAGGCTCGTGCCGGGGCCTCGGTAACCCGCCACGATTTCATCGTTACCGTCCTGATCCAGGTCGCCGCACACCAGCGCATGGCCGCTTCGGAAGGAATCATCAATTACATGCCGATCCCAAATGACGCCGGAGGAATCGCCGGGCGGCATGGTATAGACGACGACTTGGTTGCCGTGCCACGGTTCGATGGTGGCAAAGAACCGGCGGCCAGCAACCGTCCCTACGCCAATTTCGCTGGCGCCGCGCCGCGGCCCCGTTGTTTGGTCGCCGGAAGCCAGATGCACCCGGCTCCAATCCAGGTTCGGCAGATCACCGGTGCTCTCCAACAAGCTGACCCCTTCAAAGCTTGCCGTGAGCAGTTCGTCTCGCCCGTCACCATTCCAATCCATCGGCAGGAGGCCATGGACGACGGTCAGCGCGTCATCAATCAGGTGTGGGAACCAAACGGCATTCCGTTCTTCCTGACTGGAGGCATGAGGGGTCAGGAAGCCCCCTGGCATCCGAAACCAGGTGATGGGCGCGCCAATGTCATAGTCGGGAGGCGTGGCGCCGGCGCCGACGAGGGGCGCATCCACCAGCTCAAGCTGCCCGCGGCCGTCCAAATCCGCCCATCGGAGCCGGTGAGACGTTGGAATACTCGAAATGAAGGATAGCGTCCACTGAGCGTTGGGCGAGGTCCCTGGCATTCCCCACCAGATGTTGCCGCCCAAGTCGGTATGGCGAAGATCAAAATCGCTTGCCAGCGCCACGCCCTGCGCGGGGTAGCCCGCTTTGAATAGCGGCGCGAGCGCAATATTGGCATGGGTCGCCGTCGTAATCGGATGGCTTTCCCACGAGGGAT
>JAJYNF010000027.1 GCA_021786455.1 Acidobacteriota bacterium | reverse complement strand
CCTCCGCCGCGTTCACGCTCGCCGCTTGCGCGATCAGCCTCCAGGCGGGCTACTGCACGGTCAGGGTGATGGGGATGGAGTGCGACAGGCCGCCGCCCGAGGGCGAGCTGGCCGTGACCGTCAGCGTGTAGGTGCCGGGCGGCGTGCCACCGACCGGCTTCGGAAGGCCGGAGATTGTGGCGTTCCCACCCCCACACGACGCCCACGCCCCGACAAACATTAATGTCGCCGCCAAGGCGATGACCCGCGCTCGTCGGACCCGGCATTTACTCGGTGCATATGTACAAACTTGGGTCGCAGTCGCCGCTGCAGCAGCCAGCTTGGTCGTAGAGGGTTGGGTCGCAGGCGTCCCCGTCAGGGATGCACGTCACGCACTGGTAGGTGGTGAGGTCGCAGACGTAGCCAAACGGGCAGTCGCTGTTTGTGCTGCAGCCCTGCGGAAGGCAGGTGTCGGTGCTGCCGTCCCAAACGCCGCTGCAGCAGTCCGAACCGGACGCGGCCTGGTCGCCATCCGGCACGCAGGTGGCGCACGAGTAAACCGACAGGTCGCACACGCCGCTGCAGCAGTCGGAGTCGCTGCCGCAGTAATCGTTATTCGGTACGCAGCAGCTCCCGTCGGTGAACGGCACGATCCAGTCCACCGTACCGCAGTCCACGTCGCATCCCCCTGTCACGGCCCCTCCGCAGTCGACGTAATCGTCCTCGGCGCTTTGGTCCCCGGGGGAGGAGTCGCCCTCTTCCTGAATGGCGTTGACCTCGCCCGCGCTTGCGTAGTTGACGCAACACGTGGCGCACGCCTCTTCGTAGGTAGTGTCGAACGAAGTGATGCAGGTGGAGTACTGCCCCGCCTGCGCCCTCGCTCTGCGGGCCGCCCGCGGGAGCGTGAGTACCGCAGTGGCGAAGACGGCCAACTGGAGCAGCCTGGCGGCCCTTTTCATGGCCATCAACCTCCTTCACGGTTGGGGCGCCTGCCCCGGCCGCCCCGTAACCACGTTGGGCAGGTAGCGATGGGGGTTGCCGGGAAAGTACCGCTGGCCCAGGTGTCTCCATTTGCCGGGGTGGGCCGGGTCCGGAACGGAGTACGCTCCGCCGCCCCAACCCATGCCGTCGGCAAACAGGCAATCGGCGATGTATATGTAGCACCGGGTGACCGTCCAGAGCGGCATCGCGGTCTCCAGATAGGCCCTTATCCTGTTCATATAGTCCGCAACGCGAACCACCAGCACCTGGCCTGGCTTGAGGTTTAGGGGCTGCGCTTTCGGGTCAACGTGCAGGGGTTTGCCGGTCCGCCCGTCAAATGCATCCGCGGCGGGCATCCGGCCGAGCTGAATGCGATAGTCCCAGACGGGCTGGGTCCGGCCGTTCCCGGTCTCGGGGAAGCGGAGCGAAACCTCGAGCCAAGCGATGTTCTTGTCTGTGCGGTTCTCGACGTAGATCGTCATGTTTTTCAGCCAGTCGTCCCCAGCGAGGAAGCGGTGCCCGGGGATAATCTCGTTGGGCAGCGGCGAAAGGATCTTCCCATAGGGCGCGAGGAGGAATTTGTCGCCGACCGTCACCTTCGTTACCCACACTGCATCCCACATCGTCTCCGGCGCAACCTCAACCAGCTTGCCGCCAGGCACCGGCCCCCCTTGGGTCCCGGCAGCGCGTGCGCGGTGGAGGCCCCAAAGGGGAGGGATCAGGATCAGGCATCCCGCTGACAGCAGCAGGATCACCGGCCTGCCTTTAGGTTTCATGTAAGCCTCCTGCCCCCGTCCCTGGCTCGTGCGGCCAGCGGCCCGCCGGGCACGGCCCAGCTTTCACCTGCCAAGCGCGGCCCGAGAGCGGCACCGGCCGCCGCAAGTGCAATAGCGAAGCTGGCTTCGAGAGCTTTTTTCATCATTCATCCTCCCCGTCCCCCGGGACGCCGGATTTTGGCGCGGGCCCCCTAGCGCCGGGCGTTGAACGGCCAAATCCGGTGCAGTAGCGAGCTGGCGACGGGCGCGCCGGTGAGAACAGCGAGCACGTGCTGTTGCTGCGCGGGCTGAAGCTCGCCGACCCAGACGTTGGTCACGACTCCCGCGCTGTTGGCGAGCAGCATAGTCGGCGTGCCCGTGACGCCAATTCTCGGGAGCGCGAGCTGCTCGACCTGGTCCACGCGCACGCCCTCGCCGGTGAGATATTTCTCGGCCTCGGCCACCGGCTGCGGCAGTACGGCGACGATTTTGAGATTTTTGCCCTCCTCGGCCGAGAGCATCCGGAAGAACGGCGCGCTGTCTGTGCAGAAATGGCATTGGGTTGAAATCGCCAGAACCAGCGTGCGGCCGTTCTTTTGCCAGCCCACGCCGGGAAGCTCGGCCTTGAGGCTGGCCCCGGCCTTCACTTGGGCTGCAGGCCCTGGGCGGGGCGGCACTCGTTTCGGCAACAGATAAACCTTGATTAGAACGGCGGAGAGCAAGCCCGCCACGATGATGCTTGCGGCGTTCGCTGCGGTTTCGAGCTTACCCGAAGGACTCGCCATTGTACGCCCTCCTGCAATAGCAATCCCGAGCGCAACGCAATGACGAGACGATACCACTGAGGGGGGGGTAAATTTCAAGAGAGATATTTGCCTCAAAATATATAAGCTAAAGGGCACGGGGGCGCGTCTGAGGGCACAGAGGGAAGGTTAGGCCAGGATTGGCGGGGCGTGGGTAGATTCGACAAATGGAGGTTACTGCGGGCTTGGCAGTGGTCTCGTCGGTTGCGTTTGCCGGCGGGAGCTCGCTCGGCTATTTTGCCTCGCGCCAATTCTCTCCGACGCCTAGGTCCACCCTGAGTGGCGCACGCATCGGATAAACGCCTTCCATTTCTTCTTTGACTAGACGGCGCGCCGCCTCAACTTCTCCGTCGGGCGCCTCGAAGACCAGCTCGTCGTGCACGGTCAGAATCATTCGAGTCTTCATCTTCTCGCGCCGCAGCCGCGCGTGCGTCTTGACCATCGCTATTTTGAGCAAATCGGCTGCCGTGCCTTGCACGGGCGTGTTCATCGCTTCGCGCTCGGCGCGATTTCGAGACTGCACGTCGCGGCTGTTAATCTCAGGAATCGGGCGAAGCCGCCCGAAAAGCGTCCGAACGCGGCCGGTCTGCCGCGCTTCTTCGAGCGTTCGGTCGAGGAATTCCTTCACCTTGCGATAACGAGCGAAATAAGCGTCAATATATTCTTGCGCTTCGGTTTTCGTCGAGCCGGTGCGGCCGGCGAGGCCAAATGAACTCAGGCCGTAAATCACTCCGTAGTTGATGGCCTTGGCCATTCGCCGATGCTCATGGGTTTGCAAGGCTGGCGGCACGCCGAAGATTTCCTGCGCCGTCCGCGCGTGAATATCTTCGCGGTGCGCAAACGCCTCGATCAAGCGCGGGTCTTCAGAGAGATGCGCCAGCACGCGCAGCTCGATCTGCGAATAATCCGCTGCAATGAGCGTCCAGCCCTCCTCGGCGACGAACGCCGCGCGAATCCGCAAGCCAAACTCGTCGCCCACAGGAACATTCTGCAAGTTGGGATTGGAGGAAGAAATTCGGCCGGTTCGCGCCCCGGCTTGATTGAAGCTCGAGTGCAAGCGGCCCGTCGTCGGAATGAGATACTTCGGCAGAGCGTCAATGTAAGTGGACTTCAGCTTGGCCCGGGTTCGATATTCAAGAATCTTATGCGGCAGCTCGTGCTGCTCGGCGAGCGCTTCGAGCACGCCGGCGGCCGTCGAGTATTGGCCGCTCTTCTTCAGCTTCTTTCCGCCCGGCAGGCCGAGTTTTCCAAAAAGAACCTCGCCCAATTGCTTCGGAGAATCAATGTCGAAAGGCCCGCCCGCCAAGGCGTAGATTTCTCCCGTGAGGGTCGCCAGTTCCTTATCGAATTCCTTTGACATCTCAGCCAAAATGGCGGGGTCAATCTTTACGCCGGCTTCTTCCACATCCGCGAGCACGCTGGTCAATGGCAGCTCGATTTCTTCATAGAGCTTTTGCAACCCTTCGCGGCTTATCTGGGGAGCGAGCAGCCCTGCCAGTTGGCCCGTGCGAAGCGCCGCCTCCACGACCGAGCCATGGAGCGTCTGGCCCATGCGGCGCAGGCTAACGTCCGCCAGCGCATGACTCGAGGCCAGCGGATCCAAGAGGGAAGAATAGAGCATCGTGTCCTGAGTCACTCCTTCCAGCCGCACGCCGTGCTTGCGAAGCAGCAGCCGGAGCAGCTTGGAGTTGTGCGTCGCTTTGGGGATCGAGGCGTCGGCGAGGAACTGTGCCACGGATTCAGGAACGTGGGGAGACAAATTCAGATCCAGCCGCGCCGCCGTTTTACCGTCCGTGAAAGCCATCTCCGTGAGCTGCCCATCAAAGCCTTCGCCGCCGCTCGTGCCGAAAGCTATCGCCAGAGAGACGCCCCGGTCGAGCCCCTCGAGACTTTGCTCCCCGTCGCTGCGACGCGCCAATTCTCTCACCGGAAGCATCGGCGCTGAAGACGGAGGGACTGTCGCCAGGAGTTCTTCGAGGAGCGACGTGAAGCTCAGTTCCTGGCACAGGGCGCGGAGTTCGTCGAGGTTCCACGCGCCCAACCTCAAATCCTGCAGCGTGACGCGCAGTGGCACGTCCGTGCGGATGCGCGCCAACTCTCGGCTGAGCAGCGCCTCGTTGCGGTAATCCCGCAGGGCATCTCGATAACTCTGTCTCTTCACCTGCTCATAATTCGCCAGCACGTTTTCGAGCGTTCCGAATTGCCGAATCAGCTCCGTGGCGCCTTTGGGACCGATGTGGCTCCGTTTTTTCTCGCCCACTCCCGGTGACTCCTCGCGTCCGGGGAGCGGCCTCGCGCCGGGAATGTTATCGCTCGGGTCGCCCGTCAGCGCCAGCCAGTCCACCACTTGATGCGGCTCGACACCGAGGATTTCCTTTACTTTTTGGGCGTCACAGACAGTTTCCTTCTCGCCGCCACGCCCCGGCTTCAGCACTCGAATATGGTCTCCGACAAGTTGGAACAAATCTTCATCTCCCGAGCTGACGGACACCTCAAGCCCTTGCTCGCTGGCTTGCCGCGCCAACGTGCCAATAATGTCGTCCGCTTCAAAACCTTCCATCTCTACGACGGGAACACCAAGCGCCTGACAGAACCGGCGGACAAAGGGGACTTGGGCCACAAGATCGTCGGGGAAAGCCGGCCGATTGGCTTTGTATTCCTCGAAGAGTTTGTCGCGAAAGGTGGGGGCAGCCAAATCGAACGCTGCGGCCGCGTAGTCAGGTTTCCTCTCCTTCAGAAGTTTGAGCAGCGTCCTCACAAAAATATAGACTGCCTTCGTGGGCATGCCGCTTGAGCTCACTAACGAAGCCTGAATTGGTGCGTAGAAGGCGCGAAAGACCAGCGACATTGCATCAATCAGGCGCAGTTCGCCCGGTTTTTTCGATTTGTCGCCGGTGGCGCACTCGTTCGACGAACCGTACAACATGCCGGTTTTCCACGCCGGTTCCAATCGCTGCTCCTTGTAATCCAGTGAATTGCCCATTGTATCGCATCTCGCAAAGCCTGCTTCGCGCCTTTATCGTGCCGCCACCCGACTCGGCCGATAAGCCCAGGCTTCCCTCCAGTAAAACATTGAGCACAGAGTCAGGTAACTGGGGGAGTCAACAGAGGCGCCAGATTACACACATCGCCGGATATGGGCTCGGGGGCAACGGCATCAGGCGACCAGGGTGTCGCGCACGGGCAGGGACAAAGTTCAGACATATCCGCGCCAACGCCCGTATCTCCGGTAAAATGTTCGCTGAGGAGATAGCGGCGCCTGACGCCGGGGAAGCCAAGGCGCAGCCACCTCTATGGCTACCGAGAGACTCGTGGTTATCGGAGGAGTTGCAGCGGGGTTGAGCGCGGCCAGTCGCGCCCGGCGGGTGAATCCGCAGATGGAAATTCTGGTCTATGAAAGAGGACCGGATATTTCCTACTCTGCCTGTGGCTTGCCTTATCTCATCGCCGGCCATGTGCGTTCAACCGATGCGCTGCGCGTTTATAGCCCGGATTTTTTTCGCCAGCGCCGCAATATTCAGGTGTTCACGGGACGCGAGGTGGTGGAAATATCGCCAAGCCGACGGCGCGTCGTGGTTTCAAGCCAAGGCGCAGCTCTCGAGGAAATTCACTTCGACCGGCTCGTCATCGCGACCGGCGCCGAACCGGTTCGGCCAGAAATTTCCGGCCTCGAATTGACCGGCGTCTTTCATGTCAACGATCTTCAATCCACGCTGGCCCTTAAGCGATTCCTCGACGGCGAGCGACCCCGCTGCGCTGTCATCCTCGGCGGCAGCTACATCGGGCTTGAGATGGCGGAGGCATTGCGGCGACTGGGGCTTGAGGTTACTCTGATTGACCGTTCAACCGCACTTCTGGAATCCGTGGATGAGGAAATCAGCGCGCTGATCGAGAAAGAACTTGAGTCTAACGGCGTCCGAGTCTTGAAGGATGCGCAGGTTGAGGCGCTCATGGGCGATCGTTCGCTTCGCGTAAGGCGGTTAGGTTGGAAGGGAGCTCCCGGCGGCGGCATGGAAACCGAAGTGGTCGTTCTCGCCACGGGAATTCGGCCTCGGACGCGCTTGGCCGCGGAAGCTGGAATTCAACTGGGCCCGAGCGGCGCACTGGCCGTCAGTGAATTCATGGAAACGAGCGCGCCGGCAATTTACGCCGCCGGCGACGTCGCTGAAGCTCGCCATCTGGTGACGGGCAAGCCGACTTATATTCCTTTGGGAACGACCGCGAACAAACAGGGGCGCGTTGCCGGCGAGAATGCCGCCGGAGGCCGGGCGCGTTTCGCGGGCATTGTCGGAACGGCAGCGGTCAAGGTATTCAACTTGGAGGTGGCCCGGACTGGGCTGAACAGGACGCAAGCTCAAGCGGCTGGGTTCCGGACAGCGGTCGCTTCGATCAGCGGAGCTTCGCGCGCTCGCTATTTGGGCGGGCAGGAAATCACGACGCGCCTGATCGCCGATCGCGCCACGGGCCGTCTGCTCGGCGCCCAAATGGCCGGCCCGGAAGGCGTGGCGAAGCGCATTGATGTTTTGGCCACCGCCCTCCATGCCGGCATGACCGTCGAGCAAATTGCTGCGCTCGATTTATCCTATGCCCCGCCTTTTGCTACGGTGTGGGACCCGATTCTCATTGCCGCCCAGGAAATGCTTCGTGAACTCCGCCGCTAACCCGGCGCGGGCATGAGTACGGTAATTCCCGCCGCCTCCGATCCGCGGGATTCTCTAGTTGTTTGGTAAAATGGTTATGAGGGCGGGAGGGAATCGAACGATGTTAGTTATGGCCAAGGGAACGGTTGCGCCGCCCCTTGAACTCGAGGGAACAGACGGTCGAAAATATTCGCTCAAAGAATCGCTCGAGGCCGGTCCGCTGCTTGCGGCATTTTTCAAAGTGACCTGCCCGACCTGCCAGTTTGCCTTTCCATTCGTTGATCGCCTCTACCGTCAATTCAAGGACAAAGGGGCGACGGTTTGGGGTGTCTCGCAGGACAACGCCAGGCACAGCCGTGAGTTTGCCCGTAAATATGACATCACCTTTCCGATTCTTGTTGACGACTACCCCTATCGAGTGTCCAAAGCCTATCAACTCAAATACACGCCGACGCTTTTTCTCATCCGCGCTGATGGAGAAGTTGAGCTGGCGAGTGAGGGATTTGCCAAGCGAGATTTTGTCGAAATCCACCGCTGGCTCTCGCGTCAGCTTGGCCTCAATCTGCCAGCGCTATTTCACTCTACTGAACCCATTCCCGAATACAAACCCGGCTGAGGAGCAAAGCAATAGGCTTGGTTCAAGCCTTTTCGGAATCGCGCCCTCGAACGGAGACATTCTGCTGGGGAGCAGAACGGGCGAAACGGCCGCTTCCTTAGTGCTGCCGTTCGGATTTACGGTTACGTATTTCAGCAGCGACTGCGCCCTCACCCACCGCTTTGCGGTCCCCCCTCTCCCGGAAGGAGAGGGATGTTTCGGTTGATAATTGCAGCCCTCTATCCTTGCGGGAGAGGGTAGCCCAGGGCCGGGTGAGGGCGCGCTGATACGGCACCCTATTTGTGAAACGCAGCACTTAGGGCTCTCAATCAACATGGCATGGTATGAAAATGCCATCGAAGGGAGATCAATCATGGGCTTGTCTCCACAGCAGTTCACGAAGGATTTCTAGCTGGCAGCCATCGAGCGACTGGAACGGGGGGCATGGGAGCGCCTCTGAGCCAAATTCAGATAAGCCGATATTTTTCCGCAAGGAGACGTTGGAAGCGAGGGCGATAGATCAGATCAAACGTCCGTTCCTTGCCCGGAAAGAGAGCGAGCGCAAACCGGCGCGTGGCCGCAATCATTTCCGACGCTTCCTCAATGGGCAAATCGCACTGCATCAATGTGCTCATCACCAGGTTGACCACGATCTGAAGCCGGCGCACTTTGCGGGTTTCTTCTAGAATTTCTGCCTCGGTGGCCACCGTATCTCCCTTTCCGCGGCGCGAAACTGCCTTCGCCTCCGCGCACTACTCCGTCCATTATATCTGGGGCCGGGTTAGCCGGCATCCCATTGGGAACCTGGATGCGCTTCATGGAACTGCGGCTCGTCAGAGTCCGTAGCGTTCGCGGTTCAGGCCGCAGTCTCGTCCAATGAATGCTTTTCCCTCGCCTTTCCATTACATTCCCTTTACGGTGCGACGGGCGGGTCTTGCCCGCATGTCAGGGGGCTCTTGAAGCAGGTCACGGCGATTCGATCCTGACCTACGCGCGCGGTGACCATACCGTCCCGCCGGGTTGAAAAAAAACGGCTGCGGTTGCCGGCAAGTCGGCGGGCCAATGAAGCTTGGGCCTTCCAGCCGTCTTGGCCGGCACGATCGAGAATGAGAATTTTCGGCATGGCCGCGGGAACCGAAAACATCGCCTGACTTCCGACCCATAATTCTCGGTTTGGATGGCGGTCCTGGACCGACACCCCTCGGGCTTCCTTCTCGGTCAGGCCGTCCAGTAAAAGCGCTCTGTCTCGTCCTTGTTTGAATTCCAAGCTCAGATCGGTTGGCTCAGGAGGCAGGTCGGTGGATTGTGGGGAGCCGATCATCTGCACGTCTGTGCTTCCAAGGTGGAACACCTCGCCCACCCGCAGATTCTGGATCTTTACGCCTTTGCGGCGCGCCCATTGCCGGAGCGGGAGGTCTTGCAGGGATTCCGCCGAGGAAGCTAGCCACAGTTCATGCGGGCGGAAATTCCAGGCCACCGCGGCCATGCCGCGGAGCACTCCGGCTGTGGTATTGTTGGCCACCAGCACGCTGATTCGTTTCAGCCCGCGTGACCAAAGGTAAGGAGAAACGATCTCTTCCCCGGGGTTCCATCGTCCCTGATAATCGGTTGCCGACCCCCAGCTCATGGGGCTTCCGCACGCTCCAATCATCATGGTGGTCTGATTGGGAAGCACAACCAACGTTGCCTCGCCCTTTCCGCAATCAAGGGCCGTGACCTGAAAGATCCCCTTGGGAATTTTCGCCGGAAACGGGTAACAAGCGACCAACGCGGCAGAAATCCCGAAGGTTGCGATGGCCCCGCCGAAAAGTTTCCGATGGCCCGCCAACGTCCAAGCCGCGACCAGCAGAGAGGCCGCAAAAAGCAGGGCCACCCATAGCGGCGGCCCAGGCACGCGGTAAGCGAGCCATTCCGGATGGATCGGAACACGGGTCAGCGCGAAAAGCGCTGCCATAATATCCGCGACCAACTTTCCAGGCCACACGGCGGCTCTCGGAACGATCATTGCGAGGACGACGGTGGGAATTGCCGTAGCCAGCAGCGCCGTCATAACGGGGATGGCCAGCGCGTTCAGCGCAATGCCGGCAAAAGTAACCCAATGGAACAGCTCCGCCATCGGCATGAGCAGACCGAGCTGTAAAGCCGCTGAAAAGGCAATCCATTCGACCATCCACAGGACCCCTCTCGCCGGGCCCACGGCGGCGATTTCTGCCCAAGTTGGGTGGCGGCCGAAAGCGGCAAACTTCCTTTGGAGCGCCTTCTTCAGTCCCAGGAGCCTTTGGCGAAAGCGCTCCGGACCTTCTGTAACAGCCGATACGCGCGCTGAATCGTCCATCCAGCTTAGAGCTTTCCGGTAAGGTTCCGTCGTGCGGGCCAATATGGGTACGACCAGCCCGAAAATCAACAAGGCCGCTGAAAATGAGAGCTGGAAGCCTGCTTCAAATAACCACGCGGGGCGCCAGATGAGCAGAATCAAGGCGGCGAACCCTACCGCATTCAGCCCTTCGCGGTCACGATAAAGGTAGCGGGCCAGCAGATAGATGCCGATCATCAGGGTGGCACGGAGGGTTGGCGCTCGCTGCTCCACCAACGCCGCGTAGCCGACGAGAAAAAGCACGGCCGCCAGGTATCGCTTTCCTTCTCGAACGCGAAGCCAACCGAGAAGCGCCAGTACCAGCGCCGCCAGCAATCCCACGTGTAAGCCGGAGATGACGAGTAGGTGATAGAGGCCCGAGCGGCGGAAGCTTTGAATCGTTTTGGAATCTAGCGCAGACCGGTCTCCCACTAGAACAGCTTTCAGCACGGCGCCGTCACGGCCTTGTGCCGACCAGGGAGGATACAGATGATTGATCGAAGACAGCACGCGCTGCCGTACTCGTTGGACCAGCCTCGCCCCAAACCACAAACCGTAACCCGGAAGCTTTCGGACGACAAAAGGGGTCTGGATTTCGCCTTCCCAGGCGATGTCTTTGATGGACCTGAGCCACCGACGGTAGTCGAAAGCGCCCGGGTTCTCATAGACCCGTGGCCGATAGAACTGCACTGCTGCCTCAATCCGGTCACCCGCCCTCAGGTGGAGGGCTTCGGCTGCGGCCCAAGCACGAGCGGTCGGAGGGACATACATACGCATCTGAACTTCCGCTCGCCGCTTTTCCCTCCGTCCGTGGGTATGGATGCCGGTAACTTCAGCGTCAAATTGAAAGCCAGAAGGCATTCGCAAGGGAGCGGTGACGATGGTCGCCACAGCTTCGACTGCTTTTTTCCGGCTACCCTGGTAGGACGCGAAATCGCTCAATCGGTCCGGCAAAAGGCGAAAGGGAAATAGCGCCATCGCGGCACAACCGGCGAAAAGGAACCCGCCGATGACCAACCCGCTGGCCAGCAAAACATGATCTCGGCGAAGCGCCAACAATCCACAAAGCAACATGCAACCAGCGATTAGGAGCAACCACGCCGCAACGCTCAGGCCCGGGTGAAGGACGCGAGCCAGCAAGATGCCGCCGGCGTAGGCTGCTGCGATGCCGAGAAGAGGATAGCGCGCCATCTGAGGTTACTCGGTAGTTCGTGCAAGCCGCGCCAGCGACTCAATGTGGTAAGTCTGCGGGAAAAGGTCGAACAATTCAACCGACTCTAACCGATAGCCTCGGCGAAGAAGAAAACCAAGGTCGCGAGCCTGGGTTGGAGGATGGCATGAAACGTAACAAATCCGGTCGGGGCGAAGAGCCGCCAGCGGACCCAGCACGCGCGGCCCGGCTCCCGCTCGCGGCGGATCGAGCACCACGAAATGCGGCGGGTGGATCGCGTTCCGGCGAAGGAAATCCTCCGCCTTTTCATTTGAAATTCGGATGTTGCCAAGGCCGGCAGCGCGCGCATTTTGTTCAAGGTCATGCGCGGCGGCAAGCTCCGACTCGACGGCATGCACCTCTGCGAATCTCTGCGCCAACGGCAGGCTAAACAACCCGACACCTGCATACAGGTCCATCGCCAACTTGCCTTCCGCCCCATCCAACACCGCTCGGACAAGGTCTATAACCAAAAATCGCGAGGTCTGGAAAAATGCGCCCGCGCTGATTTGATATTCAAATCCACCGATCTCATTTTGAACCGTGTCCTTGCCGGCTGCCCAGCTCACATTATCCGTTGCGGCGATCACTCCGATAACCTGCGGGATGCCGAGCAGCAAGTCGCGCGCCAGAACTTGCGCCGTGCTGCTCGCGCGCTTCCCTCGAAGCAGCACCCGGACTCGCTCATCGGAGCTGTCCGCCCGCAAATGAATCGCCTGGAAGTCGCCCAGGCGCTCGCGCCATTGCGTCTGATTGAGTTGCTTGAGCGCCGCGTTCAGGCACGGCGAAAGAATCTCACAGCGCTCGATCGGCACCAGGTGATGTGACTCTGCCTGATAAAAACCCAGCACAACTTCGCCAGAGGGTTTTCGCTCCACCTTGAACTCCGCCTGATTTCGGTAATGCCAAGGCTCAGCTTGATGAACACGAATCTTGCCCTCCCAGGCGACCTTGCCGATGCGGCGCAGCGTTTCCCGAAGAATCTCCCGCTTCCAATGAATCTGTTCGGGATAAGCAAGATGCTGGTAGTGACAACCGCCGCAGGTGTTGAAGTAAGGGCAGGGAGGAACCTGGCGACCCGGCGATGCCATAAGGATCCGCCGCACTCGCGCCCGCGTGATGCCTTTGGCGTCGCTGACGGGTTCAACCTCCACCCGCTCGCCCGGGATGACCCCGGCGACCAAAACCGTCTGACCACGCGCGAATCCAATCGCTGCGCCGCCATAGACGAGTTTGTGGGGCGTGAGCTCGAAAGTGGAATGTGGGGTTTTGGCGGCTCGCGTACCCCGCGCCGCTTCCGAAAATGTCTTGGTCTTGTTGAAGCGGCCCAATGAAATGCCTCTCAGAGGTAAAACAGGCTTAGCCGCGGGATATGATAGTGTTCAAACAGCCGTTTCTTAAGGAATTGCCGCTCGAGCGTTTCGATTTGAGGCTGAGTCATCTTTTGCCGGGCGGCAGCCAGCTCGCGGTCAACTTCGTTTCGCAGGCTGGCCAGCAACTCGACCGAAGAGGCGCGAGTCATTCCGGCTAACGCTTTATCCTCGGCTGCCGTGAGCTGCCGTTCGAGTTGTTCGAGGTCGTCCGTGGGGCAGGCCTCGTAATGGGCGGCCATCTCAGCCAGCGCGCGACCGCAATCCGCGAAGTCTTCGGCGAGAGCGGCGGAGCCCTCCGCCTGGGCCGCCAATTGAATTGCTCTCACGTTGCGGCGCAAAAAATCTAAAACCGTTTTGGGATGAAACGCCGCCTCCGCGGGCAGTCTATCGGCCTTCGCCACGCCTCCCTCCACCGCCTCGGTGCGCATCTGCTCGGCGACTCGGAGGACTTCTTGCGAACAATAGGCCAGGCTATTGATCTTCTGGAATCTCCTCGGCCGCTTGGCGAATTTCTGGAAGGTACGGTCAATTCCTCCCAGCACCGCCGCCAGAGGGATGGACGCTTCTTTCCACGTCTCGATCAGCGCCCAATCCAGCGTCGAAAGGCGGGATGGTGTCCCGCGCGCGCGCTGGAAGTGTTCTTCGATCTCGGTAAAATAATTGAAGTAATTTTCCAAACCTTCCGCGCCCCTTCGGATGCTGGAGCCAGGGCAGGGAGCTTAGCCGTGTTTCCGCCGAGCTGCGGGAAGGTTGCGCTCATAAATGATTCGCAATCCTTCGAGCGTCAGCGTCGGCTCGTGGCGGGGTCTGAATTTGGAGGCTCCCGCAACCAGCGGCGCCTGTCCGCCTGTCGCCACGACCTGCATCTTGGGTCCAAGGGATGCCCTGAGTCTCTCCAGCAGGCCATCCACCATCCCAATCGCTCCGTAAAACAGGCCCGCCTGAATGCTCGCAACCGTGTTGGTTCCAATGACGCGACCGGGATCCCGAATCTCGACTCGGGGCAGGCGGGCCGCGCGCGCGAAAAGCGCTTCGGCGGAAATACCGAGTCCGGGGCAAATCACGCCACCCAAATACTCTCCCTCCGCAGACACTGCGTCAAACGTAATCGCTGTCCCGAAGTCCACAACCACGCACGGCCCGCCGTATTTCTCAAACGCCGCGACGCTATTGGCAATGCGGTCGGCGCCCACCTCGAGCGGATTGTCGTAACGAATGGCCATGCCGGTACGAGTCCCAGGCCCCAAAAAAACGGCCTTCACTCCAAAGTATTTCTGCGCCATCTCCTCAATCGAGGGATTCAGCGGGGGAACCACGCTTGACACCATGACCGCGTCCACAGCGTCGCAAGGCAGCCGATCCATGGCAAAGAGATTGCGCGCTAGGATTCCCATTTCATCCGCCGTTTGGTCGCGTTGAGTGGAAAGCCGCCACTGCGCGCGCAGGACATTTTCCTCGAAAACGCCCAGCACCGTGTTGGTGTTGCCAACGTCTATCACCAGCAGCATGTGAGTTCCGTGCTCTCGGCCTACGGCCGGCTTTTTGTTGGGTAGCGTTAAAAATCCGCTACGCCGGATGTTGCCCGCTGAAAACTTATCCTTTCAATGATTTTACCTCGACGACTTCGCCGGCGAACAATAACTCCTCCTGCCCGTTCTCTCGCCGGACGCGCAGCGCGCCGCTGGGATGGAGGCCGTTGCTCGTAGCCACAAATTCTGCGACCGCCGTGCGCACTCGCAGCGGTTTGTCCTGAGCGTAGCTGGATCGCGCCATCCACCGTTCGATGATGGCAGGGCCCCCCTTTTCAACGAGCAGGTTATAATGCCGCTCCAACTCTCTCAGCAGCGTGGCCAATACCTGCAATCGCGAATACTGCTTTCCTCCTTCAAGGGCGAGCGAACTGGCGATCCCCTTGAGCTCCGCGGGCATTCGCCTGTGATTGACATTGATGCCGATTCCCAGCACGACCGAATGCAAGCGATCGAGTTCCGCGCGCATTTCCGTTAGGATGCCGGAGACCTTGCGTCCGTTGATGAGCACATCGTTTGGCCAACGAATATCGGCTGCAAGGCCGGTGGTTGCTCCCACGGCCTCGTGGACGGCCAGGCCCGCCATGAGTGTCAAAAGCGGCGCCGCCGCGGGTGAGAGCCGAGGCCGAAGAATCGTCGAAGAATAAATCCCGCTGCCTCGTTCGGAGTGCCACGTTCGCCCCATGCGGCCGCGTCCCGCCGTCTGTTCTTCCGCCAAAATAACTGTGCCGTGTGGAGCTTCGTCCGGACGAAGCTCCAGCGCCACGTCGTTGGTGGAGCCCGCGCAAAAATAGTGGATAATCTTACGTCCGATTTCTTGCTGAGGCGGCACCTGCTGCCGCACTAGGCTTGGCACAAGAATATCCGGCAGAGCAGCGAGCTGGTATCCACGCCGTGGGTGGCCGCGAATGCGAAGGCCCAACCTCCGCAGCCGTTCAATCCATTCCCATACCGTCGAACGTGAAACGCCGATCTCTGAGGCGATCTTCGTGCCCGGTACGACAACCGTCGCGTTTTTCGCCAGCACGTATATAAGGCGATCAAGGCGATGGTCGGTGGACGAATACGCCATACGAGTTCTTCAATAACGGCATCGTGCGCGAAGGTTTCCGGAGCCCCAAAAGAGCAATATCAGGTGGCCCGTTCAACCAGGAAATGAATCGGCTTGGCTGGCGCAGAGTGGGTCAATGCGCCAACAGAGATGAAATCCACGCCGGTTTCCGCGTAGGCGCGGATATTTTCAAGGGTGATTCCGCCAGACACCTCTAATTCCAGGCGGCCTCGCGCCCGCTCGACGCAGGCCCGAACTTGCTCCACCGGCATATTGTCCAGAAGCGCGCGATCGGCTCCGCTCGCGATGGCTTCCTCCAGCTCATTCATGCTTCGAACTTCCACTTCAATAGGCAGGGGTTCGCGTCGGTTTCGGAGCGCCTCGCCGAGCGCATGGGTAATCCCCCCCGCCAGCGTTGCGTGGTTGCTTTTGATTAGAATTGCCTCGTCCAGCCGATGCCGATGGTTGCGGCCGCCGCCCACGCGCACCGCGTACTTCTCAAGCGCCCGCAATCCCGGCGTGGTCTTCCGCGTATCGAGCAATTGCGCATTGAGTCCTTTCAGCCGCCGGACATGCTCTCGGGTCAGCGTCGCCACGCCGGCCAGGTGCTGGAGAAAGTTGAGCGCCACCCGCTCGCCACCCAGCAGACTGGCCGCATGGCCTTCGACTCGCGCCAGGGCCGCCCCTTTCTCAAGCTCAACTCCGTCTTCAATCAAAGGTTCGAAGCGAATTTCGGATTCCAGAATACGAAAGACTTCCTCTGCCACCGGCACGCCCGCGACGACCAGTCTGGTCTGGGCGAAAAGGGTTCCGCGGGCTCGCGTGACCGGCGGCAGAGTCCATTGGGTGGTGACGTCGCCGGTCCCGATGTCCTCCGCCAACGCGCGGCGCGCCAGTTCACGTAAGGCTGCTCTGCTCAGCCCGCAGCATGTCTCATTCGCCATCGCCAGAAATCCCGCCGAGCTCATGGCGCCGCCTCGTGTTCCCCGCTATTGAGTAATTGATTGAGGGATTCGTCGAGCTTACGAAGCTGGGCCGCGACTTCTGCCCGCCGCTGTTCGACACCGGCGACGACGTCTTGGGGAGCCCGCTCCATAAATTGGCGATTCTGGAGTTGGCGTTCCGCTTGATTGAGAGCTTGCTCGAGCCTGGCTCTTTCCTTCTCAAATCGCTTCCGGTCCGCGTGCGGGTCCGTCCGGTCTTCGTGAAGCAACCGCAAGGTGAACGATGCCGTCACCCGCGCTCCCGCTTGCTGCTTTCGGTGCGTCGTGCTCTGGAACATCAGAGCGCCAATCCCTGCCAGGCGCGAAATGACTTCTTGATGCTCCCGAAACAATGCAAGAACGGCAACGTCTTCCGTTGCCACTTCCGCGGCAGGCGTCTGCTTCTGCAAGCCCGTCCCAGCCTTTGCGTCTCGCGCCTGGGTGACCAGCTCCCGAATTCGGGTGACATCTTCTTCAGCCTGCGCGCTCGCCGCCCGATTGCCCACCAGACGATACGGCGTGAGCGAAATGGAAACATCGCTTTCACGCCGTGGGAGCCGATGCCATAATTCCTCGGTGATAAACGGCATAAAGGGATGAAGCAGGTGGAGCGCCGCCTGGAAGCTCCGGACAAGATTCACCCACGCAGCGGGGGCGCGGGAAATCTGCCCTTCCCACCGACCAAGCGAAGGCTGATATGAGCCGGTGATTTCCGGCTTCACCCATTCCAGGTACCAGTCGCAGAACTCATGCCAAAAAAAGTGGTAAATGGCATACGCGGCTTCGTGGAAGCGGAAAGCTCCGAAAGCTTCTTCCATCTCGTCGGTGACACTCTCGAGTCGGGAAAAAATCCACCGGTCCGCGAGGGCTGTCGTTTCGGGGCCAGCTACCGGCTCAAAGCTTCTTCCCCTCGGCTCCAATGCGCTCGCCAAGTCCTCGCGCGCTTCTACCGGCAATTTCTCAAGAT
>JAJYNF010000187.1 GCA_021786455.1 Acidobacteriota bacterium | reverse complement strand
CTTAGCAGGAGCCGGTTTCTGCGCTTTCGCCTTACCGGACGCTTCCCCTCCTGCTAAACTGGTTGCGCCCGTCACGGTCACCATCATGGTCTGCGCCGGTACCGGCGACGCTGGCAAAACGGGGCTGGGAATTCCGAACATTCCCGGCGGTCCTCCGGTGCCCAAGGCCGCGGCAAAAATATTCCCCGCCGGATCCGTTGCCAGCGCATGAATTTCCGGAAGGCTCGCCTGATAAATGACAAAGGCTTTTCCATCGGGATGGATGCGATAGATCAGACCACCAGGTTCGCTTCCGGCAAGCAGGTTCCCTTGGGCATCGAAGGCGAGGCACATAATGTGAGTCTGATCGGCGGTGAAAAACACCTTGCCTTGGCCGTCTGGGTTAATGCGAAAGATCTGTCCTTTATTCCCTGTGGCTGCGTAAAGGCGTCCTTGCGAATCAATGGCCAGCGCCCAAATATACTTGGCGTTGGGATTATAGAAAACCGACGATTTCCCCGCAGGAGTGACGCGGTAAATTCTCCCGTCCGGAGATGTCCCGACGAAAAGCGTTCCGTCGGGGGCAACGGCAAGCGCAAAAACATCCGGCTCCGGCGCGGTGAAGACCACCGAGGATTGCCCTCCCGGCGTCACACGGAACACCTTGCCCTGATGTCCGGTGCCCAAGTAAAGATCGCCGTTGGAGCCCGCGGCAATGGAAAGGACCAGGGCCTGCTCGGGATTAAAAACGACTTGCGGCGCAGGCGCCAGGCTCAGGGCGCCCGTGTCGCTGAGTGAAAGGCCCGACAGCCGCCCCTTGATAAATTGATGGAATGAACTCATTTGCCAAACGCCGGTTTGGACTGCCCACAGGGGGAGACTGACAGCCAGCGCGCCAATCAGCAGAGCTTTCATTTTCATCTTGGTACCTTTCGATCTATCGCCATACGGGCTTGCGAAGGATTCTCGGGGCTCCCGGCCCTCACCTCACCCTTGTGCGTTATGCGGGGAGGAAGTTGGCGTCCCATGCCGGTCATCGAGTGCCCGTTCGCGCCCGAATTACTGGCCGCCCGCGAGTCGCCTTGCCCCCGAACTCCTCACACCCCCGAGGTGTCCACCTTGAGCTGTAATGTTTTCATGCCCTGGATGGAGTAACGGGTCGGAGGAGTCTCGAAGTCCCCGATCACCGAAGTTCCGTTAAACATAAAACCGGTCGAGACAGCAGGGTTCGCAAGAAAAGTTTGCATCAGGGAGGGTGGCGGCGACGGGTAGTCTTCACCCTCAATCGTCAAGGATGGCTGGGGAGACGTCACTAGGACGTAGAGCCGATTGTCGCGGCGCATTCGGTTCAGGGCGTAAACGAGTTGATGCAGGTTGCGCGGGCCGGCTTCGATCGGCGCAAGGCGATTCTCAACCATATTCAATACCGACCCACTGCCGACGACTAGCGACACCATCTTGTCGGTCGTGCTCTCGGGAATAACGACAGGAATTTGCTCGGTGAGCGTCTTGCCCGAGGGTGTGCGAAGCAATCCGGTGAGGACGATGTGGTCGCCCGGTCGAACCTCTGGCTTGGAACTCCAAACTTGCTGCAACGTGGCGACACGTTTCTGGTTGCTGGATGCAATGTTCATCTCAACGCCCTTGATCTTCATATTGGGGAAATCGCTCTCTAAAAGATAAGTGAGAGGCATCGAAACGGTGGCACCGACGAGGTTGGTCGTGGCCGTGTCGCCCGAAATCACGTTATCGAGATTGACCGATTCCCCGTTCGAGAGACGAATGGCTCCATGGATCCGAAAGGTTGAAGGGCCGATGGCGCGCTCGGTGCTCGTCAGGGCCGAAACGACGGTCAAGTTGAGCAAAAGCGGCGAAAGAAAGGATTGCTGAATAATCCGAAAATGATAGTCCTCGGGGCGATGCAATGTGGACTGGATTTGCACGTGAACTGGAATGGTCGGAGCTTTCTCGCCCACAACGCCGTAAATCGCCCCAAAGCGGTCCTGCCGGATCGTGCCTTCCACCGGCCCCGGCGCGTCAATCTTAAACGACGTCGTCAGGCTCGGAACAACGGTCAGGACGCTCGCTTCGGCGAACGGAATTTCTGCCGGGCCGGTCATCATGAAGCGATGCCCGCATGCGTAAAGGGTGTTACCCTGCCGCAGCGTGACCGTGCAATCCACATTCAGATTCATGTCGCCTCTCACCAGCATCAGGCTGATCATGGATCCGGGTTGGGGACCATTCTTACTGGATGGGGCGTTCCCACGACCTGACAAAACCCCTCCCTGCATGGGCTCAAAGCCGAGACGCTCAAAAAGCGGCGTGTAGGCATCCATAGCTTGAGTCGAAAAGCCGCCAAAGTGCAACGGAAGTTCCATGCCGGTGAAGGGACCTTCGCTATCCGCGCCGGGAAATGATTTCTCCAATTGCCGGATGAAGCCTTCGCCGAGTGGAGTTTGCGGGATCAAGCGCAAGGCGCTCTCTGAGCCAGCGGTTGTGGACACCAGGTGATACGGCGCTATAAGCGGCGGATGGCCACGCTCAGAAGGATGGGCTGGAGCTGCCTGATGCTTTGGCACAACCTCCAGCATATATTGGATGGGAGTAATGCCGGCTAAGGGCTCTTTGGAGAAGGGAAACGCCAAGGCCACCGCGCCCAAAAGCTTTCCGTCCACATAGACCGGGCTGCCACTCATGCCAGCGACGACACCCGTTTTTGCAAGCGGTCCGCCAGATAAGCGTGCCAGGATCACATCATGCTTGGGCGCTATCGCATTTTTTAGCACTCCCAGGATGCGCACCTGGAATTCCTGAACTTGGTGGCCTTCAAAGATAGTGCAACCTACGCCCTTCAACCCCGGCCGCACTTGGCCGAGAGGAAAAAATTGGGTGGATGCGTTTCCTTGAGCAAATGCAACCGCATCTGACCGTGGCTTAGCGACCGCCTGCGTGGCGCTTTGCCCTTGGAGATGCCGAGCAGAAAGGAAAAAAACGATGGCCGTCACAACGAGATAGGAGAATCTCATCTTAGAGACTTGCGACACCCCAGCACGCGCTTCAAGTCTAAAGGATGCACGCTCGGCCCGTCAAGGATGCTAATCGGGCGCTAGTCGGGAGGGCATTGCGTGGAGGGGGGTGCCCACTTTAGCTAGAGTGCGGCGCTGGGCATCGCCGCGCCGGAACGATGAGGGATGAGCAAGAACAAGCCGCGCGGGTTGTTATCTGTCGGTTCAGGGTGTGTTACACTCGCTGGTTCGGCCCGCGCGGGAAGATGCGGTCTGGCAGGTGGGCCGCCTGGGGGGTGGGATGACTGGCCGCCGGGACACAGGGGCCGGAAGGCGATCGTCGCAACGGCCAGCCACCACGCTGGAAAAGGTCCAAGCTGCCCTTTGAGATTCAACGCGGGAGAAGGGAGGTCACATGTTCAGTTCGCAACAGAAGAAAGGAATCGCCCTTTGGGTTATCTGCGGAGCAATGGCTTTCGGGGTAGTTGGCGAGGCGAGGGGACCCCAGGTGAACGCAGGGGGGCCTCAAGCACCCAAAGATCTGCGGTGCGAGTATCTGGTGAACCCG
The DNA here is from genome assembly GCA_021786455.1 of Acidobacteriota bacterium. GTDB lineage: Bacteria > Acidobacteriota > Terriglobia > UBA7540 > UBA7540 > JAKCCV01. The sequence continues at coordinate 13,676 of JAJYNF010000187.1, read as the reverse complement.
CTGGGGATTGATGTCGTTCGCCCGCGGTTCCAGTGGATCCCGCGAGATGCCGAGCGCGGTGAGGCTCAGACAGCGTACCAGATTTTAGTTGCAACGAGCCGCGAGCGGTTGGCGAAGAACGAAGGCGACGCCTGGGACAGCGGCAAGGTCGAGTCGGGCGACTCGATTCAGGTAGCCTACGCGGGCAAGCCGCTCGAGAGCGGCCAACGGTATTACTGGGAGGCGCGCTGGTGGAACAAGCAGGGCGAGGCGAGTCCGTACAGTCGCCCCGCGTGGTTTGAGATGGGATTGCTCAAGCGAAGCGATTGGACCGGCAAGTGGATTGGCGGCTTTGGGTTGTTGCGCAAAGAGTTCGATTTGCCGGCAGCAGTCAAGCGGGCGCGAGCCTACGTGACGGCGCTCGGTTATTACGAGTTGCACATCAACGGGAAACGCGTGGGACATCGCGTGCTCGATCCGGCGTGGACGGTTTATCCGAAGCGCGTGCTCTACTCGACCTACGATGTGACCCGCTTGCTGAAACCCGGAGCGAATGCCGTGGGAGCGATGCTGGGCGGCGGCTGGGCAACCATGCCCGTCGGCAAACCCTACTACGCGCAACCCGAATTCCTGCTGCAACTGAATATCGAATTGGCTGATGGGAAGCGCGTTTCGATCGTAAGCGGCGGAAGCTGGGAAGGGAAAGCGGGGCCCGTAGTGAGCGACAGCGTCTATAACGGCGAGGTTTACGACGCGCGGCGGGATGTTCCTGGCTGGGACGAGCCCGGGTTGAAGAACCCAGGTTGGAAACCGGTCGAGCTCTTGCCCGGCACGCAGGGTGCGATTTCGGCAGAAATGATGCCGCCGATTCGGGTGGTGGACGAACTGGTTCCGAAAAAGATGACGAATCCTGAGCCAGGCGTTTACGTTTACGATTTTGGACAGAATTTTGCCGGCTGGGCCAAATTGCGCGTGGAGGGGCCGCGCGGCACGCGGGTTGAGATGCGCTTTAGCGAGCTCATCTATCCCAACGGGATGATCAATCGCGCGAATCTGCTACAGGCCAAGGCGCGGGACATTTACATTTTGCGCGGCGGCGGGCCGGAGGTTTACCAGCCGCGCTTCACTTATCACGGGTTTCGATACGTCGAGCTGACCGGCTATCCCGGAACACCAAGCCTCGACACGCTGCGCGGCGAAGTGGTGCATAGCGCCGTCGGAACCACGGGCAGCTTTGTGGCCTCGAAGCAAATCCTCAATGACATTCAACACATGATCCACTGGGGACAGTTGTCGAACCTGATGAGCATTCCAACCGACTGCGACCAGCGCAACGAGCGGCAAGGCTGGATGGGCGACGCGCAGGTTTCCGCGGAAGAAGCGATGATGAATTTCGATATGGCAGCGTTTTACACGAACTTCATCCGCGACATTCACGACGCGCAGCATCCGGACGGCTCGGTGCCGGACACGGTGCCGCACAAGTACGGGCGCTATCCGGCGGACCCGGCCTGGGGCACGGCGTATCCGCTGTTGTGCTGGTACATGTGGCAACAGTACGGCGACCGGAGGATTCTGCGGGAAAATTACGACGGGCTGGAAAAGTATGAGGCATTTCTCAAGAGCCGCGCCCAGGATAATGTGCTGCGCTACAGCTATTACGGGGACTGGGTGGCGATCAAGCCGACGCCGGGGGCGCTGGTGTCGGACTTTTATTATTACTACGACACAGAAATTCTGGCCCACGTCGCCGGGATTTTGGGTAACAAAAGTGACGCTGCAACTTATTCGAAGCTGGCCACCCAAATCAAGATGGCGTTCAACCAGACCTTCTTTAACCCATCCGCCGGCTTCTATGCCAACGGGACGCAGACGGCACAGGCGCTGCCGCTGTTTCTCAACCTTGTTCCTCGGAATGAGCGCGGCCGGGTGATGGGCGATCTGGCGAAGGACATCCTTTACACGCACAACACGCACGTGACCACGGGTTTTATCGGCGTGAAATACCTTTTGCCGGTGCTGACTCGGTACGGCCGCAACGATTTGGCATACGATTTAGCGACGCGCACCACCTATCCGAGTTGGGGCTACATGGTGAAGCGCGGCGCGACGACGCTCTGGGAGCTGTGGCAGGACAAAACGGGGCCGTCCATGAATTCGCACAATCACATCATGTTCGGCAGCCTCGGAGCGTGGTTTTACCGGGCGCTCGGCGGCATTCGTCAGGAAGGATCGAGCGTGGGGTATCGGCGTCTTTTGATCGAACCGCCCACGGTGGAGGATCTCAACTGGGTGAGCGCGACGCTCAGGACGGTGCGCGGACGTGTGAGTACCTCGCTTGAACGCTCGCTTGGGAAGGTCACATTGCGCGTGCGGATTCCCGTGGGAAGCACGGCGGTAGTCGTGGTGCCGAAGGAGCAGGAAATGACCGCCAAAGAACTGGTCGTGAGCGAGAATGGGCGGATCGTCTGGGAGAGCGGCCACTACATGACGGGTGATCCGGGCATCACCGGCGCCCAAGCCCGAAGAGATGGCATCGCATTCGACGCCGGGTCGGGACAGTATTCATTCCGGCTGACGACGCGGTAACTGCCTGTTTCGGGCGCCGTGGGAGGAATCTGCCGGAACCGGATGAGAAGCGAGAGAGAAAGGAGGCAACATGAAACTGGTGACGTTTGAAGCAGGTAAAAAGGCGCGCGTGGGCGTGGTGGAGGGTGAATGGGTCTTAAGCGTCGAGGCGATGATTTCGCTGCTTCGCCGACGCAAGGCGTCGAAGACCGCTGCTGAAAAGCCAGGCTTCCGGCGGGCGACTCAGGCGCTCTTGGAAGGCGAAGTGCCGCAAGACATGATCGAGCTGCTCGGGCGTGGCGCGGCTTGGCGGAGCGCATTGCGCACGGTGGCCGGCACCCTCGCGCCAGAGAGGAGGTTCGGCGGCGGGGCTAAAGGACCGAAGGGCCGCGGGCCGGGCGACTCGTTGGCGGTTCCGCTCGCTAAGGCAAAACTGCTGGCGCCGATCGCGCGCCCGGGCAAGATCACCTGCGTCGGCTTGAATTATGCCGACCATGCGCGGGAGCAGGGCATCGAGCCGCCAGACCGTCCCATCTTCTTTCTGAAGTCGAGCAATACCATTTGCGGGCCGGGCGACGCGATTCAACTGCCGCCGAATTCTTCGCAAGTGGACTACGAGGCTGAGTTCGCCGTGGTGCTGGGCAAGCGAGGACGGCGCATCCCAGAAGAAAAAGCGATGAGCTACGTGGCCGGTTATATGATTTTGCACGATGTCACCGCGCGCGATATGCAGTTTGGCGATAACCAATGGTTTCGCGGGAAAAGCTGCGACACCTTCGCGCCCACCGGACCCTGGATTGTCACGCCGGACGAGGTCCCAGACATCAACAACCTGCGGATTGCGCTCAGCTTGAACAGCCAGACGTTGCAGGATTCGAACACTTCAAATCTCATATTCAAAGTGCCCTTCCTCATCAGCTACCTCTCGCAGTCGCTTACCTGGGAACCTGGTGACTTGCTTTCGACCGGCACGCCGCCCGGGGTGGGCGTGTTTCGAAAGCCGCCGGTTTTTCTGAAGCCGGGAGATTCGGTCAGCGTGACGGTCGAGCACCTCGGAACCCTCACCAATCCTGTCCGCGAACCGTAAACCTTGTCGGGAGTGCGAGGAGCGGATTCAATTCAGCCCTTTGGCGCGCAGCATTTCCAGAAGTCGGATGGCGACCTTGGGCTGGGCGCGGCCGCAAGTGGGGCAATACGGTCCGCCTTGAGGAACGTTGAGCCAATAGCCCTGGACGAGGTGGTGGGTGGCCAGCACCTCACGAAACATCTGACGGGCCGTGACGCGCAGGCCGTGGGCGTTGGTGCTCAGGCCCGCCAAAATCATCGCGTGAGGATTGGCAGCCCGGATCTCGGAGACTTCCTGAGCCACATACCAGGCGAAGAGACCCGGCTGGGTTTGGGCGCCCTGCGACTGAATTTCATAGACGTCGGCAGCGGGCGCAATCCGTCGCGCCAAGCCGAGCCGCACGAAGGCCCGATACGGATTACCCGGGCGCGGCAGCAGGGCGTGGACCAAATCCGTGCCGGGCGTTACGATGAGCTGAAGTCCCCGCGAGTGGACAAGCCGGGCGGCTTGAGCCGCATAGGCGGGCACATCGCGGCGCTCGACCAGCGGCGTGAAGGGCCAGTTTTCAGGATCGTAGAGCACGCCCCAGACACCCTTGGGCCGGCCCAGCCGTTTCCGCATCTCGGCATAGCTGCTGAAGTCGAGCACGCGACGGCATTGCCAGCTTTCGAGCCAAGCGGGAGGATGAGGATCTACGATGACCCACGTGCCGGGATAATCGAAAGCCTGGCGAAGCAGTCCCGCCGGATGCGGCGTTGTCTTGAGGCGCTCGAGCCCCGAGGAAGCGACGATCCAGCGAAGCGCCGCGCCCCGGGCCGCCACACCCGGTACGGCCAACAAGCTGGCGAAGAGGAATGCGCCTCCGCTGGCGAGAGAATTCCGTCTCAAGAGCCGCTTCATGGTTTACCTCGGATAGGCAAGGGGCGTGAGGGAGCGCCTTCACGTCCTGGCTCGGGAATCCGGATCGCCAGCGGGGCCGAAACCCTTTTTGACTGACCAGACACTCAGCATCCCGGCCGTGCCTGCCCGGCCAGCAATACCAATTACATCACTTGCCACATGCCGAAGGTCGAGCTGCCCGGCGGTCATCATGCCTTCACCGACCACGACATTCGCGTGGTGTGCCCGGGCGCGCCGTACCCAGGCTCGGCTATTTCTCCGACGCTGGCTCGCTCGCCGTGGCCATTCGCCGCATCTCCGCGCTCGCCAGAGCGCAAAGGAACAACGTCCCAGCCAAAATGATGCCGCCTCGCGTCGTAAAAGTCGTTCTTGCCGAGAGCGTCGGAACCAGCCGGAAGACGACCGCAGCAATCAGGCTCAACACCCCCAGGGCCCAAGACACAGAGGTTAACAATCGGTAGATCTGTGACATCGGCAACTCCGGGAAACCATCAAAGCTTCCCATCATGTATCACAAACCGATAGCCGATACAATCTAAATCCAGAGCTTTGCGCGACCAACGCTTGCCCGGGAAGTGAGTCGGGGCGGCGGACGTGGAATTCAGCTTCCAGCGCGCCAAATACGTCACATCAAGCCGTGACTCGAATCACCGACACGCCACGGCGCGGAGCAACATGATGGCTCCGGACTCTAGGAAAGGCACTGTGCGCGGCGAACCGGGTTATACGATACCGCCGGTGCCGCGCCCGCTTGGGCGGGAGCGGAAGAGGATCTTTTGACGACCTCGTGATTGTAGAGGTGTTCATTATGCGTTTTAGGTTGAGGGCCTGGTGGTGGGTTCTGGTTCTAGCATTTCTCTGGCCGACGCTGATTGCAGGGAAAGAAAGACAGCAGCCCTGGATCAGCGCGCTGGCGAAATCAACTCAAATCGCCGGGGCAAAGCGGGTCGGCTCGGCTGTGTGCGCCGCTTGCCACGCGAAAGTCGTGAACAATTTCCGACACTCCTTTCACGCCCAGCAAGGCTTAACGTGCGAGGACTGCCACGGGCCCGGAAGCCTTCACGTGCAGTCTGGGGGCAAGGTTAGCGAGATTATCAGCTTTCGCGCGCGCCCTGCGGAGCAAGCCAATGGGGTGTGCCTCGCCTGTCACCAGCGAAGCGCGAAATTGCGAAATTGGTATGCTGGGGCGCACGCGGCCAATGGCGTTCGCTGCATTGATTGTCACCAGATTCATTCTTCCAGCGCAATCCGCGGGACCGATCATTCCATGTTGAATTTCAACACCACCACGCCGGGGCCACAATATCTGGCTCGGAGCTTGGTGCCGGAGAGCACGGTGATGATGGAGTCGCGGACCAGCATGAACGACGCCTGCCTGAGATGCCATCCCCAACAACGCGCCGAAATGAGCCTCCCGTATCATCACCCTTTGCGCGAGGGAAAGATGACCTGTGTGGACTGTCATAATCCGCATGGTGGGCCAGCCGGCAATAACCTGCGGAGGGCCGACGTCAACGATCTTTGTCTAAGCTGCCATGCGCAATACCGAGGGCCGTACATGTATCAACACCCTCCCGTCACCGAGAGCTGCTTGATTTGCCATTCGCCCCACGGTTCGCCGAACTCGAACTTACTGGTGTTGAGCCAGCCAGCGCTCTGCCTTCAATGTCATTCGGGGCACCACGACGGAGCGAATTTGCCGTTGGTGGACCGCTGCACGGATTGCCACGGCTCGATTCACGGCAGTGACGTACCCACGCCCACGGGCGGAAGCCGATTCGTGGACAAAGGGGGGCTGGGCGTTCCCGGTTTTCCTCAGCCGACGGTCGCCAATATGAATGCGAGCATTTCCCCGGCCATGGTCCCTCCAGTGGCGGCCCATGTGGCTACCGCCTCGGCGAGCCTACTGGCGCGCTCGAGCGCAAGCCTCTGGAGCTCAGCGAATATGGCAAGTCTTGTCACGTCACATTCCTTGGGGAGCACTCCGCTCATGGCTTACGCTGGCATGATGCTTGGTCAACAAGTCGCGTTGCTGCCGGGGGCGTTGCCCGGAGCGTCGGTTGGAACCGGAGCGGCTCCAAACAGCTATTGGTCGCTTTATTTCACGCCTGGTGCTTACCGGTTCCTGGACGTCACCGGTTATGGGGGGCGCGTCGGCGAGTACGACAGCCTTCGCCCGGCCGAAGGAGGAAACTTTCAGGGCAACTACGTCTCCGTCGCGCACCACCTGAGCCTACTGACCCGCGCGAGCGTCGTTTCAGGGTCCGATTACGATTTTCGCTCCCAATTCGACGTCGGGCAGCGGCTGGAATTTGACGCCGATTTGAGGAGTTTCGTGCAACAACAAGAAAACTATCCTTTTTACTCTAGCGTTATCTCGCCAGACATCGGCACGACCGAGACCATCCCGCCTGGCCTCGTTTTCGGAATCACTCGCAGGCTCGGCACGTGGCAAGCTCGCCTCAAGCTTCCCAAAGCGCCTATCCACGTGTTTGCGAGGGGAAGTTGGCAAGCGAGAGTTGGGCAAACGCAGCTTGCCTATTTGGATGAAAATATTGACAACACCTGCTCGACGTGCCATTACACATCGCAGTTGCAGGGCGTCAATTACACCACTCGGGACATTGGCGGAGGCGTGGAGGTCAACGTTGGAAGAGTGGACTTAACTTATGAGCATGATTTTAGCAGCTTCCATGACCGGCTGGGATTCCCCTCTGCGGTCTTTGGCCCGATGCTCAACGAGATGGAGCCAGGGCCCGTATTCGTACCGGACACACCGGCGGGCACGTATTATCTGGATATTCCGGCTCCGAATCAATATTCCGCGGACAGCTTGAAGCTGGACTGGGCAGCTTCCCCGAAGCTCGCCTTCAACGGCCAAATAACATACCGGCGAGGGCGCGACGTTTTCACGCGCAATCGGTCGAACGCGCTGAACTCCGTCTCAACCCTCTATTGGCATCCGCAGCCTCGCGTGAGGATCACCGCAGACTATCGGCAGCAAAACCTCCTGAACGATTTTGTGCCCTATTTCGCGCTGTTCGGCGACGTCTCTTACCACGAACACTGGGCTGGGCTGAAGCTGGATTACAAGCTGAGGCGAAATTGGGATGTGGAGGCGAACTACGAACGCTCAGGGATCAGCCGCTCGAATGCTTTCCTATGGCCGCAAATCTATTCGCCGGACAACACCGACCCCTTGCAAGTCGTTCCCTCGTCCTTCAGCAATACGGAGGGGCTGACGTTGAGGTATCGCCGAGGAGCGCGGTGGCGGGCGCGGTTAGGTTATGCATGGACCGGTACGCACGATCCTGGCTACGTCACCGTTCCCGAGAGCAACAACCGCGCCTTTGGGGACGTAGTCCTGGTTCCGACCCGACGGCTGACGCTGACCAGCGATACCAACATCATCGTGCAAAACGCCTTTCCGGCCATCCGCCGCCGCAACCGCTTCTACTTGGAGACCGGCGACGCCGTGCTGGCCCTGGTGCCCCAATGGAAACTCGACCTCGGGTATTCCTACCAGCAAAACAATTTGGCAACGTATATGGCCCTCCAGAATGATTCCACGGTCGGGTATGTGCTGGACGAGCCTTTCTTGCCGTATCACCAGCTCAACCAGACCTATTGGCTACGATCCGCCTACCGATACGGAGAGCATCTGGGGTTGAACCTCAAGATCGAGCACAACGCCGCGCACAGCGGGATGCTGCCGGACCTAAATCCAAATGACTACCTCCTCATGGGCAACGGTCCGCTCGTTGAGCAGGGAACCTTTGACCCGATTCTTTTTGGCGAGGCCCTTGACGCGCTCGAGCTAGGATCTACCAAAGCTTCGCAAGTCGCGGTTGGGCAGTGGATTGGGCAGGGCAAGATTGACTATCTGCTGCCTTACGGCGCGCGCAGCGGATTCATTCTCTACTACGGAAGTTACACGGACCGGATCAATCCGAGTTTGAGCGGAATCCTGCGGGGCTACACCCTCTTCATCGGAAAAACGTGGTAGGGGAGTCGCCGGCTGAGCAAACACCTTTCTCCACTCAACCAGCCATCCTTATGCAAGCTCTGCCACGGAAAGCAACTCATCTGCCCACCTAGCGCCCCATCCCGCCAAGCGGGATGCTTAGTTTCGTCGCTCGAGCACGGGCGGCTTTTCGTTGCCTTGCGAGCGGCCTTTGCCGGTTTGCCCTTTCTTATTGCGTCGCCTAAGCGTGGGGGCGTTTTTCTCCCGGGTCAGATTGTTCATGGCGCCCATATCCATCGCCAGACGTTCTCGCATCTTCACGTAGCCCGAGGTCGTCACCAGATAACGGTGCCGTTTTGGCAAAAGCTCTTTGATCTCTTCCTCAGCCTTGACGATGCGGTCGCCCGTGGGAGGATGGTCCATAAAGATCGAGGGCACGCTGCCCGGCACGCTTCGATATTGTTGAATGATTTTACCGAACGCTTCTACGAACCCATTGGGATCGTATCCTGCCTTCCACAGATACTGGATGCCGAAGAAGTCGGCCTTCTTTTCTTGATCGCGGCTGAACTTGAGGAAAGCCATCGGCACGCCGTTCATGTAAGCTTCCATCACTCCGTAATACAGCGCGTAGGACATGGGAGTGAACATGAGCGGAATCATGGCGTACTGCAGGATGGTTTGTTTCGTCATTTCGCTCGCCCAAGAGCGAATGGCCACGTGGGCCGTTTCGTGGGCGAGCACGCCAGCCAGCTCGTCTTCTTTGTTCATGGTCTTGATCAAGCCGGTGTTCACGTAGATAAATCCCCCGGGCAGGGTCATGGCATTGATCGTCGGGTCCTCGATGATGTGGACGGTAATCGGAATCTTGGCGTCGGAATTGCGGGCGATATTCTGCTCCACCCGATTCACGTATTCGGTCACGACGGGATCTTTCAGCAGGTGTGCTGTGCGGTCAATTTGCGCGGCGTATCGCTGGCCGATTGCGATCTCTTTTTGCAAGGAGATCAGGGATCGCTGCGCCACTTTTCTTTTGCCGATGTCGTTCGGGTTGTCCGCCTTGTTGTTGGCAAGGCTGGTGGCCGGCAATCCGACTAATAAAATAATCAAAAATATCGCCATTACTTTTCGGGCTTCCATAACACCCTCCTGCTCCTTGCCCTGATTATATATCCGAAACGCCCGAGGCGCCCCAAATCTTACCTCTCCCTCATTTAAGATTGAACCTCATCGGTGGGGGTTGCCCGACCCCGCGGATGCATACCCGGGCCGCTGTGACGACCATCCTAAGGTGTTATTACAATCTGTCATGCCCAACCCGCCCCCGCGAACGCCCTACGCTCCGTGTGGTCGGTCGAGGCCCTGGCGTGGCCGATGTAGTACCGTCCGGTCGAGGCACTCCGAAGAATGTCCATGCCGAAGGGCATGAGGTTGGACTTGGTGGGCCTGGGTAGAGTTGAACTACCGACCTCACCCTTATCAGGGGTGCGCTCTAGCCACCTGAGCTACAGGCCCAAAAACTCCTGCCAAACTGAACGGGACGGCCTGCGCCGATCCCGGCCGCCACCGCGGCATCCGCTTTGCATTCTAACATGATCTGCACCGACTGCACACGGTTCATTTACGCCGGGCGACACTCCAACTTGCTGTGGCCACGCGGTCTCCGCGCGGGGTTTCGAGACAGGGTGGCGGTGGAGGAACCCGAGAAGCGTCGAACCCAGTTAAAACGGCGACCTAGTTGTCAGCCTTCCGTGTCCGCCACTATAATGGCGGGCGTCATGCGCTTGATTCTCGCTTCGAGCTCACCACGCCGCCGGGATATCCTCAAGAATGCCGGGTTTGAATTTGATGTTCGGCCAAGCTCGATTGAGGAATATCCCCTGCGGGGCGAGCGGCCGGAAGACTATGCGCGGCGGGCGGCGCGGGAAAAGGCGTTGAGCGTGGCTGCTTCGCTCTCACCGGAGCACGTAGTTTTAGGCGCGGACACCGTCGTGGCCTTGGGAAATGACATTTTGGGAAAGCCCGTGGGCCCGTTCGATGCCACGCGCATGTTACGCACGCTTTCCGGCCAGACGCATCGAGTCATTACCGGCGTATGCTTGGTGCGTGTCCCCGATCGCGTGGAGGCCTGGACGCACGAAACAACCTTTGTGACCTTCTGCCCCGTGAGCGAGGAAGAAATCCGAAATTATGTGGCGAGCGGCGAACCGTTTGGCAAGGCCGGAGGCTACGCCATTCAGGGCATGGCCTCGCGGTTCGTGACTCACATCGAGGGCTGCTACTTCAACGTCGTGGGCTTGCCCGTTGCGCTGGTTTACGAGATTCTAAAGAATATACACCCGCCGCCGCAGGTTGTTGCTCGGAGCTCCGCCCGATTTAGAGAATGATTCTCTCATCGCCTTCGCGCCGCGTCACGCGCGCTCGGTCGAGATATTCAAGCAAAGGGATGGCATACTTTCGACTGAGGCCGGTGAGGTTTTTGAACTCCGGCACGCTGAGCCGGTTACCTTTGGCCTTCTTTTCGGCCAGCTGGGAACGCAGTTGATCGAGCGCCCGTTGATGTAAAATCAAACCTTCAGTGATTTTGACCAGTGTCCTTTCCTTCACCAACATCCTAAGAAGTTTTTCCGCGCGCTCCGGGTCCAGCCGCGCCTTAGCCACTACATCCGGGATGTCGGGCGCTTCTAAACCCGCTAATTCAAAGCGCCGCGCGATTTCTTCCTTTGCAGCAGCCTCTTCCGAGCTGAGACGCACCTCGCGCCCTTTCAGCGACACGCTTTCTCCCTGGATAGCCACCTTGCCTTGATCCGCCAAATTGGATAAGACCGCGTTGAACACCAACGCGGCCGTGGAGTCTTCCATCCGAGGTTCGACGAGCGAGCGATTCCGGAGATCTTCCCGGAATATTCCGGAAGCCAAGGGCTCCCGCGCGTGGAATTTCTCGAGTTCTTCTAGCACTCGGCCGGCGATTCTTTCAAATTCGCTTATGTGAATCGTCGCTACGGGCGGTTGGCCAAGCATTTTCACGGCTCCGCGAGCCGCGAGCTGTTGGGCTAAACGAGCGACTTCGGCAGGACTCCATCCCAGACGCGCCGCCAAAGCCGAGTGGGAGGTGTCAGTTGAATTTTGCGTCAACAACTCCAGGCGCGAGATGTCATCGGCCTTCTCGATCGCTTCGAGAAACGGCCGCACCGTCGGATCGCCCAGCCGATGCCTGGGGGCAAGGCTATCCAGCACGACCCCGCCACCGATGGTGACCACAGGTGAAAATTGCCGGATGATAAAGCGGTCTCCGGGCAGGAAAAGTCCCATCCGTTCCAGGCGCATCTGCGCGTAGGATCGCTCCCCAGGATTCAATTGCTTTTCGGATATCAGCACCACCTCCGCCGGTGATTCGGCCGTCCCCGAATGGAAATGAATTTTGGCCCGATGCTTGAGTGGCCGGGCTGTCGGCAGTAACCAGAGCGAGCAATCAAGGCGCGCTGTGGCTCGGAACGCTCCCGGGGGAGCGAGCACCATGCCGCGCTCGATTTCCTTCGCTTCGATGCCAGCCAGGTTCAAAGCGGTCCGTTGCCCCGCCACGGCCCGTTCGGCGCGGGCGTTGTGGACTTCAACGCCACGCACGCGAACCCGACGTCCGACGGGATACGCCTCAGCCTCGTCTTCCCGGGTGAGGGCTCCAGCAATCAACGTTCCAGTCACCACGGTGCCAAATCCTTTCATCACGAATACCCGGTCAATGGGCAGCCGAAAGGGTTTGTCCGTGGGCTTCGCGATAATTTCCAGACACAGACGCCGCAGCTCAGCCTTCAGCCGCTCGAGCCCTTCGCCGGTTTTCGAGCTGACAGCCACAAGGGGCGCTGATTCCAAGAACGAACCGGCGGTCATTTCGCGAACCTCCAGCGTGACCAGCTCTACCATCTCGGGATCCACCAAGTCCGTCTTCGTCAGCGCGACCAGTCCCTTCTGGATGCCGAGTAGCCGGCAAATGTCGAAATGCTCGCGCGTTTGCGGCTTGACCGATTCGTCTGCAGCCACCACCAACAGAACCAAATCAATTCCTCCCGCGCCAGCGAGCATGTTCTTAACAAAGCGCTCGTGGCCCGGAACGTCCACAAAAGCAACCTGCAAATCAGCTCCGAGGTCGAGATGGGCGAACCCAAGGTCAATCGTGATTCCGCGCCGCTTTTCTTCCTCCAGGCGGTCAGGATCAGTTCCTGTCAGCGCGCGCACCAGCGCCGATTTGCCGTGATCGATGTGTCCGGCGGTGCCGACAACTACATGCTTCATGGAAAGTGATTATGAGGGAGCAGGTCCACGCGCGCAAGCGCGCGGCGAACTCAGGGCCGTGCTGGTCAATTTGGACAGAAAAAGTTTGTCCCGTTCACGGTTGGGCGGATAGTGGGCGCCGAGCGGAAAGAGCCCTTCTAGCTTCACTCCCCAACCAGACGGAGGCAACTTTCCACGCGCCTCCGACTTTCCGGACGACAATTTCGTAATTAGCCAGGGCCTGGGGCGTTTCAAAAACCACGTGCACGAGGGCTCGTCTTTGGTTCGGCGAAAAAGTTTGGCTGACAATCCGTTCCTTGACCGCTGGCACGGCGGTATGGGTTTGGATCGAGGTTGAGTTCGGAGGGCCTTCGAGAGCTGGCAGGAAATACGTATGAATCGCTTGCGCGACCGAGCCACCCGTCGGCAGCTTCGGGTGTTGCGCCAGGTATCGGGCGCGGCCCTCGATGATGTCGGCAGCATTCTGAATGTCATCTTGAATCACCGGGTCGGTGACGTCCTGGCTGAGCTGCCGGAGATGGGCCGCCAAGGCGGCATTCGAGCGAACGGTCAACGCCAACAAAGCATCCTGGGTCACGCTGCGGTCCGGCTCGTGATCGGAATTGTTGATCTTGTCCAGCAGGATGGCCGTCGCGCGCGGATCATTCTCTTCGCCGAGGGCGCCGTAGTAAAAGCGCCGCAGGTCAAGATTTCGCGGATCGTTCACCAGCTTGGCCAGGATGGAAAAGGCTTGTCTTCCGCCAACGTAGGCTAGCGAGCGGGCGGCAAAACTTGCGGTGCGGTCGTCCTTAAGAGCTGCTTCGAGCTGCGGAACGACGGCAGGTCCGGCGGCGAAGGTCGCTCGGTAAAGTAAGTGTCCAGCCAGCGGGTCTGGCGAGGTGAGGATACCGTAAAGAAGCGCAGATCGGA
>JAJYNF010000161.1 GCA_021786455.1 Acidobacteriota bacterium | reverse complement strand
GATCTGCGCCGTTGCCAGCGGCCTTTCGCCATCAGGTTCTGGGGGAAGCTTGGTTGACCGCGGATGCAGCGGTCTTCCGGAACGGCCCGGTGGCCGGTATGACATTGGCTGAGGCGGTGCGGCAGTACGGCGCTGACCTGCTCGGCCGAGACTCGCAGCCCGGCCGCTTTCCCATTCTGGCTAAATTTATTTTTACCAACGCCTGGCTCTCCATCCAAGTCCACCCCGACGACGAGCAAGCGCGGCAACGGGGGCGGGGTCTCATTGGCAAAACGGAAATGTGGTACGTGACTGCGGCGAGTCGAGGGGCGGAATACCTGCTCGGCTTGAAGCCCGGGGTCACGGCAGAAGCGATCCGCCGCGCCAGCCGACAACATAAAATCCAGCATCAGCTTCGGCGCTTTCGAGCCAAAACCGCGGAAGCCGTTTTCGTTCCGGCGGGAACCATCCACGCTCTGGGAGCCGGCCTGACCCTTTTTGAGGCTGAGCAGAATTCGGACCTTACCTATCGTCTGGATGACTACGGCCGCCTCGGGTCAGACGACAAACCGCGTCCCATTCATTTGAACGAGGGTTTGCAGGCATCGCGTCTGGACGCCGCGCCACGCCGCAATCTACCCGAAGTCGAACTGGGCGAGCCGTTTGGAACGCGGCGCTATGTTTTGGCGTGCCGGTATTTCGCGGTTGAATTACTGGCGCTCGAGCGGTGCGCGCAGCTTGCAAGCTCTCCTCGGCGCGTGGAGCTGCTGGCGGTACTTTCGGGAAGCGGGCGAGTCGAGAACGCCTCGGGATGGTGGGGTTTCCGCAGCGGCGAAGGGTGGGTGATTCCGCCCGGGGCCGGAGGCTACCGGCTGATTCCGCGCGGCAAGGCGCAGATTTTTCGGTGCTACGTGCCGGACCTCGACGCCGATTTCCGGAAGCCGCTTCTGCGCGGGAAGATTCGTCCGACCCATATCGCCAGGATAATGTTTGAATAACATGCTCGCTTTTCATAGTCCGGACCCAGACTTCTCCCATGCCTACGCGTTGATTTTGGCTGGCGGTAGCGGGACCCGCTTTTGGCCCTTGAGCCGTCGCTCCCGCCCCAAGCAATTGCTCCAACTCTTCGGGCCGCAAACCTTGCTCGAACAAACCGTCCGCCGAATCGAAGGCTTGATTCCACCGGAACGGATTTACGTGTTCACGAGCCGGAGCATTCACCGCCGTGTTCTACAGTTGCTGCGAAAGGTTCCGCGGCAGCAAGTCGTCCCCGAACCCGCCCAGCGGAATACCGCTCCAGCCATTGGTTTAGCCGCCTATGAGATTTTGCGGCGGGATCCGCAGGGGATGATGGTGATTCTGCCCTCCGATCACCTCATTCGGAAGCCGGAATCCTTTCGCCGGGCTCTTTGCGCGGCGTGCCGATGGGCGGCGGTGGATGGCCGGTCAGTGACGCTGGGCATCCGGCCGACACGGCCCGAGACGGGTTATGGCTATGTACGGGTCGGAAGGCAAGTCAACCGTCGCAACCCGAAAATCTTCCCCGTCGCTAAATTCACCGAGAAGCCCGCCGCGGCGGCGGCGCGCAAGTATGTCGCCTCCGGAGAATATCTTTGGAACGCCGGCATGTTTGTATGGCGGGCTTCCACTCTGGTGCGCCACCTTCAGGATTTTCAGCCTGCGATGGCGCAGGGGCTAAGCCGCATTGCGGCAGCGGGCGGGCTTCGGAATCGCCAGGCCCTGCGGCGATGGTTTCCGCGCCTGGAGAAAATCTCCATTGATTACGCCCTCATGGAAAAGATTCCGGAAGTCTTCGCCGTCTCCGTGGAAATGGGATGGAGCGATGTGGGAAGCTGGGCGATGGTTTATGATTTGAGCCGGAAGGATGCGCAGGGCAACGCGCGCCCGGTTAACAGCCTGGCGCAGGATGCTTCAGGCAACCTGATCCACTCGTCGGGGAAATTTATCGCCGTGGCCGGCGTCCACGACCTGGTGATTGTGGAGACACCCGATGCTTTGCTGGTCTCCACGCGGCAGGATGGCCAGAAGGTGGGCCGTATTGTTGCTGAGCTGGAGCGCCGAGGCCTCGACCAGCTCCTTTAACATCGCGGGGTGCACACTTGACATGAAGAACGAGATTCGATTCGGGACCGACGGCTGGCGCGGAGTGATCGGCGAGGACTTCACCTTCTCCAATGTCCGAAAGGTGGCGGCCGCTATCGCCGAATATATTCGCCAGGAGAACGAGCCGAGACGCGGCCTAGTCATCGGTTTTGACACGCGATTCCTGTCCCGAGAATCCGCCCACGTCGCGGCGGAAATCGTAGCCTCGGCCGGAATCCCCGTGACGCTCGCCCAAGACGCCACTTCCACGCCCGCTCTCAGCTACGCCGCCGTTCAGCGGCAAACCGCCGGCGCCATTGTCGTTACCGCAAGCCACAATCCCTATCGCTGGAATGGGATCAAGTTCAAGGCGGACTACGGCGGCTCGGCCTTGCCCGCGATCATGCGGCGCATTGAAGTTCATCTAAGCAAGCTCACGCCTGGGCGACGGGCCATCGGGCGGCGGGCGGCTTTGATTGAAGAAGCCGACCTGATCAGCCCTTATCTCGAGCGCCTGAAGAGCTTGGTCTCGTTGCAGCGGATTCGGGCGGCGGGCCAGCGGTTTGTCGTGGACCCGATGTACGGCGCGGGCCGCGGCTGCTTGAGGCGCCTTTTTGAAGAGCAGGGAATCGCTTGCCGCGAGATTCACCCGGAGCACAACCCGCTTTTCCCCGGACTTAATCCCGAGCCGATCGAGCCGCATGTGGCGGATTTGCGCCGCGCCGTGATGGAAGGGAATTTCGATGCGGGGATGGCGACCGATGGAGATGGCGACCGCCTGGGCGCGGTGGACGCGCGCGGCGCGTTCATTGACAGCCACAAGATTTTTTCGATTCTGCTGAAACACCTGATATGCAGCCGAAAACGGACCGGAGAAGTCGTCAAAACTTTTTCCACCACGGAGATGATCCGTAGGCTGTGCGCCAAATACGGCTTACCGCTCAACGAGACGCCGATTGGATTCAAATACATTTGCCAATTGATGCTGGAACGCAAGATTCTGATTGGGGGCGAAGAGAGCGGCGGCATTGCGGTGGAAGGCCATCTGCCGGAACGGGACGGCATCTTGAACGCGCTGTTGCTGGCGGAGGTCATGGCCGAGCGTAAAATGACCCTTGGGGAGCTGTCCCGAGAACTCGAGGAAGAGTTCGGGCCGCACTATTACGGGCGCGTGGATTTGGAGATCGAGAAAGCGGCGGCGCGGCGAGTGGTTCGGCGGGCGGCGCGGCGAGAAATCAAGAAGGTCGCGGGGATTCCGGTGAAGGCGATTGAGGATTTGGACGGCGTGAAGCTCCGCCTCGGCGATTCGGCCTGGCTCTTGGTCCGCGCTTCGGGAACTGAAAACGTGTTGCGGCTCTACGCGGAGGCTCCCACCCCGGAGCTCCTGCGCCAGCTTCTAGACGAGCTGACCGACTTCGCCCGGCAGAGCGCGGCGGCCAGCTAGCACCTACAGGCAGCGGACACCCGTAGGCGCTTGGATGGCATTGTCCGACGACCGATGCTCAACGCTATCTCTGTGGCAACTGAAGGCGCCGATCCCGCGCGGGTCGGGCGTTACCATCGCGCGCGCCGCTGGCTGAGCGTTGCAGGATTCATTCTGGATCTAGCCTACCTGCTCGTGTGGCTTTTGACGCGATGGACGCTGGAGTTGCGTTCGTTTGCCCTATCCGTAGCGCCGCCACCGGCGCTCGCGTTACTCATCTACCTTCTCGCATTCGGCCTCATTCACCAAGCGTTGGATCTTCCGATCGGCTACGCCAAGGGATATTGGCTTGAGCGCCGCTACGCCTTATCGAACTTGACGTTGGCTGGATGGGCAAAAGACCAATTGAAGGGTTTGGGTGTCGGGGGCGCGCTGGCCATCCTGGCGGCCGAGTGGGTCTATTGGACCATGCGGCACTGGCCACAATATTGGTGGGAAATTTGCGCCGCGGCGTTCATCGTTTTCTTCATCCTCCTCGCCAACCTGGCGCCCGTGCTTCTCCTGCCCATTTTCTTCAAGTTCAAGCCGGTAGAGGATCCCGCCTTGATTGAGCGACTCATGGAGCTGTCGCGTCGCGCGGGAAAGCAGGTTCGCGGCGTTTATGAGTGGGGATTGAGCGAGAAAACCAAGAAGGCCAACGCGGCGCTGACCGGCCTGGGCAACACCCGCCGCATTATTATCTCCGATACACTGCTTGACCACTTCAGTCCTCCAGAAGTAGAGGCTGTTCTGGCGCACGAGTTCGGCCACCACGTCCGGCACCATATTCTGCGGGGCCTGGCGGTCGAGACTGCGGTCACGTTCGTCGGCTTTTACAGCGTCAATGCGGTGTTAAGGAACTGGGGGCCACGATTGGGCTTCTACGGCCCGGCGGATTTCGCCAATCTTCCGCTACTGCTTTTGGTGACCGGCGCGCTGTCGTTCTTGCTTTTGCCGCTCGTGAACCTTCACTCTCGCCAAATGGAGCGTGAGGCCGACGCCTACGCCCTCGCTTCCATTGAGAGCCCGGATGCTTTCATTTCCAGCATGGAAAAACTGGCAGCGACGAACCTGAGCGAGCGGCATCCGGCTGCTTGGATCGAATTCCTGTTTCACAGCCATCCCTCCGTCGAGAAGCGGATCGCGTTCGCCAAGAGTTGGGCGCGATGAGCGGCGTTAGCCGATGGCCCGGCCAGGGGAAAGGGATTTCCACGCCGCATCGAGGACGCCATTCACGAACTCGACGGAGTCCTCGCTGGAAAATCGCCGCGAGATCTCGAGCGCTTCATTGATCACCACCGCCGGCGGCGTTTCAGGGTGATGAATGAGTTCGAAAAGGCCGAGTCGAAGAATGTTGCGGTCCACGGCGGCCATCCGTTCAAGGCGCCAGCGCTGAGCGTGCCCGGAAATGATCGCGTCGAGCGTTCGGGATTCGGCAACCGCTCCCTCAAACAGGGAGCGCGCCATCTGGTCAGTCTCCTCAGGAAGCTGGCGGCCCCCGAGAAAGGTCTTTAGGACATGAGCGGGCGTGTGCCCTCCCATATCCCACTGGAAGAGCATCTGCAAGGCAAGTTCTCGGGCTTTTCTTCGAGAGGCCATCTACAGGCAACGATCAGCTTGGCGCCAAATGCGCCTGCTTTGAGGAACGGGGTCCAAACCCTGAAACCCTCAAGCGCTATCCCGACCCATATTCTCTGAACCTGGGAATCCGAATTGGGACGAGCCCAACCCGGCAGTTGGAAGCTACTTGCCAGTAAACCTGGGGAGCCTTTTCTCTACAAAGGCCCGGGTTCCTTCCTTCATATCGGCGGTGGCGCATGCCAGACCGAACAATGCCGCTTCCAGAGTTTCTCCCTCTGCCCGCGGCAACTCGGAGCCGCGGTGGACTGCTTGGAGGGCCAACTTGACGGCCACGGGGCCATGGCCCATGATTTTGCGCGCCAAAGCCTCGGTGGCTGGGAGCAAATTCTGTTGCGGGACAACGTGGTGGACCAGCCCGAGGCGTAGCGCCTCTTCTGCCGCCACGGACTCACCAGTCAGAATCATTTCGAGCGCCTTAGCCTTTCCAACAACTCGCGGCAGCCGTAGTGTGCCTCCGAATCCGGGAATCAGCCCCAGTTTGACTTCGGGCAAACCGAGCCGGGCTGTATCCGCGGCCAAACGGAGGGTACACGCCAGGGCTAATTCGCACCCGCCGCCGAGCGCGTAGCCATTGATGGCGGCGATGACGGGCTTGGGGAGGCTTTCAATTTGATTGAGGATCGCTTGGCCTCGGGCTGAAGTTTCCTGCGCTTCGATCGGCGTGAGATTGGCTAGCTCTTCAATGTCGGCGCCGGCGGCAAACGCTTTTTCCCCGGCGCCGGTCAGGATGACGGCTTTCACCCCGTCGTCGCCCGCGAGCCCCTCCAAGCATGTGCTCAATTCCTTCATGACTTTCCGGCTTAAGGCGTTCAGCTTTTCCGGGCGGTTGACGGTGACGCGCGCGATGGCGTCTTGGTATTCCACGCGTAAGGTTTCATAACCCATGCTTGCCTTCTCCCCGTCGGCCACCCCGCCATCCTCGCGCCAGCCGCTCAGCCTTGGAACCGGGAAGCCATCACCGGATGCTTGGGGTTCTTGCGAGCCTCTTCGAGCAAGGCTTCCAGCCGATTGATCACCTCGGTTACCCCGTCCACGGCGTCAAACCCAGAACCCAACGGCACGTCGCAAATGACGGCGCAAGTGCGTGGCGCCTCATGGTCTTCCAGCTTGATCTGGCCGAGAACGCGGCGGACCTTTTCAACGGCCAGGCTCGCCTGGTCGAGGTCGGTGTCCGGAAACACGACGGCCATGGTACAGGGGCCGTAGCGAATGGCCATATCGTTCTGTCGCAGGTTCGGTGTCAATGCTTTTCCAGCTCTCTGCGCGTAACTCTGTAAACGCGCGTCACCCAGTTCCTTGGCAAGGCGCGCCGTCTCCTCCGGTTCAATCAGGCACACCGTGAGCGGCTGGCGCTGCTCCTTGGCGCGGTTGGCTTCAGCCAGCAAGCAATCTAAATAGGAAGCGCGCGGCAGAAGTCCGGTTTCGGGATCGCTCCCTGCCAATGATTTAACGAGCCGCCGCAGTTGAGTATTATTAACTCCAATGACGATTTGAGGCGCGACCGCTTTGATCAAGATCAAGTCGCCGGGCGTCCAGAATCGCGTTGAATCGCATTGGTCAACCCTCAGCAAGCCCATCACCTGCTCCTGGTCCATCAGAGGGAAGGCGACCAGCGATTTTATCCCCAACTGATTCAGCTCAAGAAAAATGGGAGCCATCTCGGACGCATGCGTCAGGCTATCGAAGGTCCATCCCTCCGGATGAGGCATCGCGTGCTGAGTGAAGAAAGCGAACACCTTGGCCGCAGGCGCGCTTTCCGACGCGAGCACGCCCAAATTGCAGAATTCCACTGCCAGCGACAGTCCACGCTCGGCGCTTCCCATTGCCGCCCAACAACGGCTGGCATTGAGCGTTTTGCCTATTTGATCGGCCGCGACTTGTAGGACGCCCAGCGGAGTGGCCTCGCGGAAAATGTGCGCGGTAATTTCTGAGACCCTCTGCAGGTGATCCAAAGATTGGGCCGAAGGGGCGGGGGCGCCGGAACCGCTGCCCTCATACGCCGCGGGGGTAGCAGGTGCGCTGGGAGCCGACTTTGGATGGAAGCCGGCCGCGTCAAAGAGATCCCGGAGGCGCGCGTTTCTTTCGTACGCGCCTGGATACAGGCGGTCAATTTTTTCCAGTGTCTCCATCAGTCTGGGCGTCAACTGATACTGATGGAACATTTCACCTTCAATCGTCAGGTCCTCCAGCGACTCCTTTCTTTCCGGGGCCCCGCCGTTGGCCTCCTTGCTGACCACCGACAGGGGCGCCATGACCGACGAGCTCGGCACTTGAATCCGCGACGCGATGTTTCGGTACCAAATAGGGTCAATATGCCCTTCGAGATTCAGAAGCCGGTCGCCATGTCCGGGACCGTAAGGATCCACGTCCACGATGCGCTCCAGGGTATCTGCGGCTCGCTCGTATTGTTCGCCCGCTAGGTAAAGATTAAAGAGCCGCGTAAGCGATCGCCGCAGACCCTCTTCTCGGTTCATCTCATTGTAGAGGACCGTTAGCAGCTCGACGATTTCAATATTGGTCTCGTCATATTGGAAGATTTTCTCGGCTAGGGCCAGAAATTCCTGTCTTTTGCCTTGCTCGAAGAGGCGGCTGCGGATTTGTTGGACGAGTTCCATAGCCCTCGTCGTCTCCCCGCCGCCGAGGAAGCCCTCGATGACCTTTTCGAACAGGGCTAAAGCGTCCGGCTGCGATTGGAAAAGCCTCATCGCCAGCGGTTCGGCCTGTGCCCATTCACCCTCGAGAACGTAAGCGAGCGCCAGAATCTTCAGCGCGGCGAGATCGTCGGCTTGGCGCGCGACCAGAGGTTCCACCAAGGAAATTGCCTGGCGCCCTTGGTTGTGATTTACCCTCACTTCCGCCAAGGCCATCGCCGCGGCCGGGTTGCCCGGGTTGAGCTGATGAGATCTTTCTGACCATTCCTCCCAGCGGTCCGCTTGTCCGGCAGCTCGCGCCAGTTGCGCGGCGCGCAAGTATGCTTCAGAGGCGACCTCCGGGTCACCGTTTTGGCTCGCCAACTCTCCCAGTTGCAGATTTGTCTGGATATTATCGGGATCAAGCTTAGCGACGTGCTGGAGACACTCGATGGCGGCGGCCTTTGAGCCGGCCTTCAAGTGCAGGGACAAGGCTTCGCGATAAACCTCGAGGGCCTCGCCCGTTTTTTGACTCCGCTCCAGCAGAGGTGCCAGCTTCATCAGCGAAGGAAGGTCCTGCGAGGAGACCTTCAAAACCTTGCGGCAACTGGCGATAGCGCGCGCCACGTCGTTGCGCTTAAGATAAAAATCCGTGAGGGCGGCGCCGAAACGAATAGCTTCCGCCGGGCGGTTGAGTTTCACCGCCAGATCACTGAGGCTGGTTAGAACGTGCTCGTCGTTTGGTTCGAGGCGATAAACTTCAACCAGCGCTTCGTAAGCCTCGGTGAATTTTTGCCGGGCTAGGAGTTTCTCGGCTTTTGTGTAAAGCTTTTGAGCGTCTGACATCGTCTGGCGGAGGTTCCCCCGGGTCTTCGCCGTGGGGTTTTTGATTTCTCCTCGCTGAATTGACAGGATAACGTCCTTTTGGTAGATTTTCAAAGGGTTCGGACGTTCCGGTGTCTTTGGGTCGTGTCCCGCCGTTCTGCCGCTGAACCCTCCATCCTTCCCAGCCACGCTGGCAGTGAAGTGAATGACCGACGCCCGATTCATCCGAAACTTTTCGATTGTCGCGCACATTGACCACGGCAAATCCACGCTCGCCGACCGCTTACTGGAGCTCACGGGCGCGCTCTCCAAGCGCGAAATGGCCGACCAGGTTCTCGACTCGATGGATCTCGAGCGCGAGCGCGGCATTACAATCAAGGCGCACGCCGTGCGCCTTCACTATGCCGCCGCCGACGGCAACGAATATCAGCTCAATTTAATTGACACTCCGGGCCACGTGGACTTTTCTTACGAAGTCTCGCGCAGCCTTTCCGCCTGCGAAGGAGCGCTGCTCGTCATTGACGCCTCGCAGGGCGTCGAGGCGCAGACGCTCGCCAACGCTCAGTTGGCTCTCAACAACCGGCTCGCCATCATTCCGGTCATCAATAAAATTGACCTGCCCGGCGCCGACGTCGAGGCGACAAAACAGCAAATCGAGCACGCTTTGGCGCTGGACGCCTCCGAGGCGTTGCTCATCAGCGCCAAGCTGGGCACGGGCGTCCCGGAAGTCTTGGAAGCGATTGTCCAGCGCATTCCGCCGCCCCAAGGCTCGCCCGAAGCGCCCCTCCGCGCGCTGATTTTCGATTCTTGGTTTGACAGCTATCGCGGCGTGATCGTGCTGGCGCGCGTCGTGGAGGGTTCGCTCGCCCGCGGCGCGCGCATTCGCCTGTGGTCCAACCATCAGGAATACACCGTCGAAGACCTGGCCGTGCGCACTCCCAAGCTCGCCTCGGTTGAGGCGCTTCATGCCGGCGAGGTCGGGCTCATCATCGCCAACATCAAGCGTGTTGCGGACACCCGCATCGGCGACACCATCATGGATGCCGCGCGCCCCGCCGCCGAGCCGCTGCCCGGCTTCCAGGAAATCAAGCCGATGGTTTTCGCCGGGCTTTATCCCGTCGAAGCGAGCGGCTACGAATCGCTCCGCGACGCGCTCGAGAAGTTGCGGTTGAATGACGCTTCCTTTTTCTACGAGCCGGAAAGTTCGCTCGCGCTCGGCTTCGGTTTTCGCTGCGGATTTCTCGGGCTGCTCCACATGGAAATCATCCAGGAGCGGCTGGAGCGCGAGTTCTCGCTCAACCTCATCACCACCGCTCCCGGCGTCCGCTATCGCATCACCACCAAATCCGGCGGCGTTGTGGAGGTGGACAATCCATCCAAATTTCCTCCGGCGGCGGAGATCGCTCAGATCGAAGAGCCCATCATCACCGCGCTCATCTTGACTCAAGACGATTACCTCGGTGGCATCCTCGCCTTACTGGAGGAGAAGCGAGGCGCGCAGAAGGGCTTCGAGTACGTCTCCCAGAGTCGCGTTCTGTTGACCTACGAATTGCCGCTCAACGAAATCGTGCTCGATTTCTACGACCGCCTCAAGTCGGTTTCGCGCGGCTACGCTTCGCTCGATTATCATTTCTCCGGCTACTGGGTCTCCGATCTGGTCAAAGTGGACCTGCTGGTGGCCGGCGAAGTGGTGGACGCGCTGTCGTTCATCTTGCACCGCGACCACGCTTACGGCCGCGCCCGCGCCCTCTGCGAACGGATGCGCAAGCTGATCCCTCGCCAGCTCTTCGAGGTCGCCATTCAGGCGAGTATCGGCTCCAAGATCATCGCCCGCGAAAACGTCGCGCCGATTCGCAAGAACGTGCTGGCCAAATGCTACGGCGGTGACATTACCCGCAAGCGCAAGCTTTTGGAAAAACAAAAAGAGGGCAAAAAGCGCATGAAGCGCGTCGGCAAAGTGGATATCCCGCAAGAAGCGTTCCTCGCTGTGCTGAAGGTGACGGAGTAGGCTTCGAAGGGTAGCCGCGACAGTGTCTTCTCCGTCGCGGGTTTTTTGAGGGCCCCGCGACGCACACCGCAGCGTCGCGGCTACCCACTGAAGGTGGCGGAGCAAGGCACATGGGTATGCAGGACTCGATTTTTCTCCGCGCCTTCCGATCGTGGCCAGTTCGGGATACGATCATGAAGACGGCTGCCCCGTTGAGAGGACGGCATCATGCAACTTAGAATCGTCCGCATCCAAAAACCCGACGACATGAACTTCATCCTCGGCCAGTCGCACTTTATCAAAACGGTCGAGGACCTCTACGAAGCGATCGTCCAAACCGTGCCGGGCATGAAATTCGGCATCGGATTCTGCGAATCCTCCGGGCCGGCGCTGGTTCGCTGGGCGGGTAACGATCCGAAGCTCATCGAGCTGGCGCAGAAGAACGCGCTCGAGCTCGCCTCGGGCCACGCCTTCATTATTTTCATGGAAGGCGGATTTCCGGTGAATATTCTCAACACGATCAAAAACGTTCCCGAAGTCTGCCGCATTTTTTGCGCCACCGCCAATCCCGTCGAAGTCGTCGTCGCCGAAACCGAGCAGGGCCGCGGCATCCTCGGCGTCATTGACGGCGTGAAAACCCAAGGCATCGAAACCGAAGCCGACATCCAAGTCCGCAAAGAATTCCTCCGCAAAATCGGCTATAAACTGTAGCGAATCAAACCTTGGTGCCGGCGATCTTCTGTGCAGACCACGGTTGCGGCAATTTTTCCGTTGTTACGATCGCCGCGGATCGCATATAAGGCGGCAGGAGGAAAAAGGCCCGCAGAGATTCCAGCACGCCCGCGACCACGATGCGGGCGATTCAGAACAGAAGCAGCAGAAGCCAGACAATCGGATAGAGTGCCAGTGCCACCGAGCTTGATGGCTTGACAAAGCCCAGGGCGCGCCCAAGGATAGAATGTGGGAGCGGTAAGGGCACGGGCATGACGTTTCAATTCGGCAAAATATTGGTAATCTTCGGGGTCATCCTGGTGGGGGTAGGGCTTCTGCTGATGGCCGGGGGCCGGCTATCACTGTTTGGTTTAGGCCGCTTACCGGGCGATCTCACTTACAAGGGCAAAAATTGGGTTTTCTATTTTCCCCTCATGAGCTCATTGGTAGTGAGCATTTTACTGACCCTTATCTTTTGGGTTGTTTCGTTGATAGCCCGGAAATAGTGAGCCAGGATGAGGGCAAAGGCGCGAGATAGCAAAGCCCTTTTCGAGGAACTGGCGCTCACGGCTTGAAGCTGGCGGAATAGTCTCATCTTCCGACCAAACTGGGCGCCAACATATAGCGGGGCCAGAGTGACACATGGGACAACTTCCACTCCAGCTTATTCCCGAACGGAAAATCTATAGCGTGGCTGAGCTGAGCGCCGCGATTCGCGGCCTGCTTGAGGCGAAGTTTCCAGACATTTGGGTGGCAGGAGAGATTTCCAACTTCCGAATGGCCGGATCCGGGCATCTTTATTTCACGCTCAAAGACCAGCGAGCGCAACTCCGCGCAGTATGTTTTCGGAACCAAGCTCGTTATCTGAAGTTCAAACCACAAGACGGGATTTCGGTGTTGGCGCGCGGGCGGCTGACGGTTTATGAAGGACGAGGCGAATACCAGCTTATCGTGGAATACCTCGAGCCCGCGGGCCTCGGAGCTCTCCAACTCGCTTTTGACCAGCTAAAGCAGCGGCTAGCCGTGGAAGGGCTTTTTGATGTGTCGCGCAAGCGCCCGTTGCCTTTGCTGCCGAGGGCGGTGGGCGTGGTCACGTCGCTCGAAGGCGCGGCGCTCCAAGACATCCTGCGCGTGCTCCGCCGGCGCTTTCCCAATCTCGACGTCTGGATCTATGCCGCCCGCGTGCAAGGAGACGAAGCCGCCCGGGAAATTGCCGAAGGCATCCGATATTTCAACCGTCATCGCCTCGTGGATGTCCTGATTGCCGGACGGGGTGGAGGGTCACTCGAGGACCTGTGGCCGTTCAACGAAGAGGAGGTGGCGAGGGCCATTGCCGCTTCAGCGATTCCCGTGATTTCCGCCGTAGGCCACGAGACCGATTTCACGATTGCGGACTTCGTGGCTGACGTTCGCGCGCCGACACCTTCGGCAGCAGCGGAAATGGTCGTCCGCCCCAAGCAGGACTTCATCGCTGAAATTCAGAGCCGTGTCCGGCACCTGACTCAACTGGCGCGGCTGAGGCTTGCCGAGGCTCGCTCCAGCCTCACTTCGCTGGCCTTAAGCCGGTCTTTTCAAGAGCTGCTGGGAGAGATTCGAGAGCGGGCGCAGCGCGTGGACGAGGCAGCTTCGGTCCTCGACCTCGCCCTGCGCCGGAGGCTTTTCGAAAGCCGCCAGGCATGGGCAGCCTCGTCCGCCGGCATCGTTCGCTTTGACTTTCCGCGCCTGCTCCATGTGAAGCGCGGCGCGCTCCAGCAACGCTCGACCGGACTCTCTTCCGCCTTTGCAAATCTATTGGCCGCCAGGCGCCAGCGGCTGCTTCAGCTCGAAGCCCTGACGGTCGAGCGAAGTCCCCTAACCATCCTGGGGCGCGGCTATTCGATCACGCGCAACGCCGAGGGGAGCATCCTCCGCGATGCCGGCGAGGCCCGGCTGGGCGAGGCTATTGCCGTGCGCTTGGCGCGCGGCGAACTGGGCGCCCTCGTGCGCGAAAAAAAGACTTAAGCCCCGCTAGGCTAGAAGGTTCGTCGGCCTGGCGATAGCGTGCGTAAATAGCTCGGAAATACTCCCATCGCGATCGGTGGCTCATCGTAACCCTCCCGCACACCCTGGATTCGGGTTACACCTTAAACGGCGCGACGGGTTACTTTCCTAAATGTCTCGACGGCCCCTGATCGGTTACATTTAACACGTCTCGACACGCGGTCTTGATTTGTTTGTGGCAATCTGTAATTCTAGCGGTCTCGCGCGCAGCGAGGGCGGCGCTGAAGCCAAGCGGCGACACTCTTTTCCCGAGGCCATCGGTGGGATACCAAGATCTGAGAGCTTTTGTCCATCGCCTCGAGCGCGAAGGTGAACTTCGACGCATCACGGTTCCCGTGGACGTGGATTTAGAAATCACCGAGATCACGGATCGGGTGTCCAAGGCCCGTGGCCCGGCATTGCTCTTCGAAAAGCCGCGTTCGGGCAAGGATGGTGTCAATTACTCGACGCCGCTATTGATTAACAGCCTCGGCAGCCAACGGCGCATGGAATTGGCTCTGGAAGTCGCCTCCCTTGAAGAAGTCGCGGCCCGTATCACCCACTTGCTGGACATCGAGCCGCCAGAAGGCATTTTGGACAAAGTCCGATTGCTGCCCAAGCTGGCGGAGATTGGCTCGTTTTTCCCCAAAACGGTCCGCAACGGCCCGGTTAAGGAAGTCATCGAGCGAGAGGATTTCTCTCTCAATCGCTTGCCGATCATGAAGTGTTGGCCGGAAGACGCGGGACGCTTTATTACGTTTCCCATGGTGATTACTCGCAGCCCGAAGACGGGCCGCCGCAACGTCGGTTGCTACCGCATGCAGGTCTATGACGAACACACCACTGCGATGCATTGGCAGGTTCATAAAGGAGGCGCCGAGCATTTCCGATGGTTGGAGCGGGAGGGAAAGCAGCGCCGCATGGAAACCGCCGTGGCCATCGGTTGCGACCCGGCTACGATGCTGGCCGGCATTCTGCCGCTTCCACCCGAAGTTGACGAGTTCCTATTCGCCGGCTTTTTGCGCCGCGAGCCGGTGGAACTGGTCCGGTGCGAGACGGTGGATTTGGAAGTTCCCGCACAAGCCGAATTCGTGCTCGAAGGATTCGTGGACCTGGACGACATCCGAATGGAGGGACCCTTTGGCGATCACACGGGATACTACTCGCTCGAAGATCGCTTCCCCGCGTTTCACCTCACCTGCGTGACCCATCGCAAGGATCCGATTTACGTCTCGACCATTGTGGGACCGCCCCCGATGGAAGATTACTGGATGGGTTACGCGGTGGAACGTCTTTTCCTTCCGCTGATGCGCCAGCAAATTCCCGAAGTTGTGGACATGCACATGCCGGCGGAGGGAGTTTTTCATAACCTGATGATTCTCGCCATCCGCAAAAGCTATCCGGGCCAGGCCCGGCGCGTCATGAATGCCGTTTGGGGTCTGCCGGGGGCGATGTTTACCAAATGCGTGGTGGTGGTGGATGAAGACGTGGACGTTCACAACCTGGGCGAGGTGGCTTGGAAGGCTTTGAACCACATTGACCCGGAGCGCGACATCCAGTTTGTGCTCGGGCCGGTAGAT
The DNA here is from genome assembly GCA_021786455.1 of Acidobacteriota bacterium. GTDB lineage: Bacteria > Acidobacteriota > Terriglobia > UBA7540 > UBA7540 > JAKCCV01. The sequence continues at coordinate 2,304 of JAJYNF010000161.1, read as the reverse complement.
CAGCTCGAGCACGCCTCACGGCTGCCGTGTTACGGGTCCAAGATGGGTGTGGACGCCACGCGCAAATGGCCGGGTGAAGGATTTACGCGCCCATGGCCCAATGAAATTGTCATGGATCCCGAGACGAAAAAGAAGATTGACACGTTGTGGCCAAGCCTCCGTATCGCCGAAAAGGGCTGAGAAGCCTAGCGGTCTTGGCGCGCCGCGAAGACCCTTCTGAACCCTGGGGTGCTCGATAGCCACGGCCGTGCTGTGATGGACTACGAATACGACATCCTCGTGATTGGCTCCGGCCCGGGCGGGCATCATGCGGCCATTCAGGCCGCGAAGCTGGGAAATCACGTGGCCATCATCGAGCGCAAGGCCGTGGTGGGAGGTGTCTGCATCAATTTGGGAACCATCCCCAGCAAAAGCCTGCGGGAGGCGGTACTCTATCTTTCAGGCTACCGTGAGCGCGCGCTTTACGGCGAGTCCTACGCGGTCAAGCACGACATCACTATCGAGGATCTATTATTCCGCGCCAATCACGTGATTCAACATGAAATTGACGTCGCGCGGCGGCAGTTATTGCGCAATCGAGTGGAAATTTTTAACGCGAGCGCGTCTTTTGTGGACCCGCACACGCTCCGTCTGGATTTTGTGGATCGAGGCGGCTATCGCAATATTACCGGCCAGTACATCATCATGGCGACGGGTACCCACGCCACGCGCGACCCCCACATTCCCTTCGATGGTCGGAGGATTTTCACCAGCGACGACATCCTGGGCCTCGACCGTCTGCCCCGGACGCTCGCTGTGGTGGGTGGCGGAGTCATTGGCTGCGAATACGCAAGCATTTTTGCCGCCCTCGACATCCGGGTGACCTTGGTCGAGCGCGAGCGGAGGCTCTTGTCCTTCGTGGACGAAGAAATAGTCGAGACATTGTGTTACCACATGCGCGAAAACCGCGTCACGCTGTGGCTAGGCGAAAAAGTGAGCGGGATTGAACCCCTTGAGAACGAACACGGCGGCGCCGTGCGCATCGCCTTGGAGAGCGGCAAACAGATTGTAACCGAGAAGGCGCTGTACAGCGTCGGCCGAACGGGCGCAACCAACTCGCTGAACCTTGCTGCGGCGGGGCTGAGCGCCGATGGCCGCGGACGGATGAAGGTCAATGAGCATTACCAAACTGCTCTGCCGCACATTTATGCCGTGGGCGATGTCATTGGTTTTCCGAGCTTGGCGTCAACCTCTATGGAACAAGGAAGGTTGGCGGTGTGCCACGCATTCAATGTTCCCGCGACGACGGCGCGTGAGCTCTTCCCCTACGGCATTTACACGATTCCGGAAATCTCGATGGTCGGTAAAAATGAAGAAGAACTCACCGCCCAGGACGTTCCCTACCAGGTCGGGAAGGCCCTCTACCGGGAAACCGCGCGCGGCCAGATTATCGGTGCCCTATCAGGTTTGCTGAAGCTGGTTTTCCACCTGGAGAGCCGCCAGCTCCTCGGCGTCCATATCATCGGGGAGGAAGCAACTGAGCTGGTTCACATCGGCCAGGCGGTGCTCAGCTTTGGAGGGAAGGTTGACTACTTTGTGAACACCGTCTTCAATTATCCCACGCTCGCCGAATGTTACAAAAACGCCGCCTTCGACGGCATCAACCGGCTGGCCACCTAACACGACTTGCCTCGGTGAACCCTTCCTGCGCCCCCGGAGGTCTCAAGAATAAGCACGTCGCATAGCTTCCACCGCGGATCGCTCGCCCATCGGCTGCTGGATGGGATCCGAATCGCCTTTCTTTTTCTCCGCCCCGGATTCAACCGGGGCTGAAAAGGGCAGGTGTTGTGCCAACACCTGCCCTTTGTTAGCCCTCAGCCAGAAGTTAAGTTTAGCTCTTGGATTTATCATTCATGGCAGAAGACGTCTTCGCGCCGGAAGCCATTCGCTTCCCCGAGGAAGCGAGTACAAGGGCCTCCCTCTGGCCGCGGAAACGAATCTCCGTGATGGCGTGGTCGTTCTGGCTCAGCTTATTGTAGTCCACTTCCGTGTACTCGTTCTTTCGGCTCTCGTTCTTCACGGTCACGGGCACGCTGGCCAATCGCTGCCCGTTCCGGCTAATGAAAGCTAGCCGCGTAGCATGGGCATTCGATAAGAGTTGCACGTGGTAAGTGCCGGGCCGCAAGTGGGTTATTCCCCCCACGGTGGCGGGATAAATGACGTCAATTTTGTACGACTTGGCATATGAAAGGCCGGCCAGAACTAAGGTTGCGCCAGCCAAAGCTAGAGCATATTTCGCTTTTTTCATCCACATCTCGGTCATCC
>JAJYNF010000008.1 GCA_021786455.1 Acidobacteriota bacterium | reverse complement strand
GCGCCGAGGTCGAGCAGGTAAAGCGCGTCGCGGTGTTTGCCGATGAGACGCGGCCGTTTCTGCAAGGAGCGCGGTTAACCGCTTGGGAGCTTATCAAAGATAACATTCCTGTGACGCTGATTACCGACAATATGGCCGGATATTTTATGCATCAACGAAAGATCCAGGCGGTCGTGGTGGGTGCCGACCGCATTGCGGCCAATGGCGACGTCGCGAACAAAATCGGCACCTACAGCGTGGCCGTGCTTGCCCGGGAAAACGGCATCCCTTTTTACGTCGCTGCCCCCCTCTCGACCCTTGACCTCGAGACGCCGAGCGGCGACAAAATTCCGATTGAGGAGCGTTCACCGGAGGAAGTGACGCGCTGGGCGGGCGTTCAGACTGCCCCTGCGCATGTCGAGGCGCGCCATCCGGCCTTTGACATTACGCCGCATCCATACGTCACGGCGATTATTACCGAGCGGGGAGTGGCACGCCCGCCTTATTATAAATCCCTACCCGCACTGCTTCGGGAATGATCGCTTTGTCCTTGCCGTGGGCGTATGGCACGGGGCGTGCCTTGCTTCAGGACGGTTGGGCCGCAGCCAAGAATTCTCGACCCTGCTCCCTATGTCGTGAGGGAAACCATTGGATGAGGTGAAGCTCGCGCGCCACATAGTCGGCCTCGGAGCGGCTGCCCTAACCCTTTGGCTCGCCGGCCGGGCGACACAGGACTGTGCCGTCTCGCCCTATTTGGCGGAAAACTGTTTAACCCTGTGGGTCAGCGCCAAATTGGGCATATCGTTTACGCCCTCATTGAGGGCCGTCGTGCTTGGGATTGCTGGACTCGGCTTATTGGCCGGGGGGTATCTTGTCTTCCGATTGGCGATTTTGATGTCGCGCCATCGGGCAAAAGAATCCGAGCTTCGCGGCCCATCGGAAGCGGCGGGGCGGCGGGGCGGCTAGCGACGACGCTCCGGTGTTCCATGGCAATGCAATTCATGCCACGGCCAGCCTCGGACCGAGAGCCGCGGGGAAGTTCCGAATGGAACGGAGATCAAAAGGGCATGCGTCGAAGTCCCGGGCGGCGGGCGACGAACCCGAGCGCCTCTCGCGTGCCGAGATAGAACGACGGGTTCTCGCCGTGCTGTGGGCGGCAAGTCAAAGGCAACGCCGACGAACGACAGCGCGAACCGTGCTACATGGTTATCGCTGGGAGGATCCCGCGCATCAAATCATCTTTGAACTGATCATGAGGCTTGGCTCGGCCCAATCCGCGGCCGTTCGGCGGGAGTTGCCGGCGCTGCTCACCCGGCACGGGTTTCCCGATTTTGACTTTCCGGAACTTGCAACTAAGGTTTCTGCCCCGACAGCCGAAGCCTGGATACGTCGGCTGGCCCGGTTCGCAGGCAGCGGCAGTGTTTCGCCATGAACCTCTTGGCTTCGTCGCAAGCCGTTTCCGGGAGCCGAGTTACGCAGCCTGCTCAACTGGCGACGACTGCCGAAATCCTTGCCGTTTATGCCGGCATCCTGTTCTACATCTGGCGGTGGCAATATACACACCCAGCGTCTTGGGTGCTGTTGTGGGCGGTTGTGCTGGTCAGTCACGTGGCGCACCGCGATACGTTGCGGGATATGGGTTTTGGAGTTGCCGAACTGCGCGCGAGCGCCCAAGTCGTATTGCCGCTGGCATTAATTCTCTTCACGCCTCTGGTGATTTACGGAGTTCTGGCGCACCGGCTCCTAGCCATTGAGCCAACTGTCCATGCCTGGCTCTCTCTTGGAGGTTACGCCCTGTGGTGCGTCGCTCAACAGTACCTGACGCAATCCTATTTTCACCGCCGATTGATGAAGGTTATTCGTTCACCGCTTTTGTGCTCGGCGACGGTCGGGCTAATGTTCGGCGGGGCGCATATTCCCAATCCCGTGCTGATGGTGGCCACGACTCTCGGCGGATTCATCTTTGCCGAAGTCTTTCGCCGCCATCCCAATATCTGGCCGCTGGCTCTGGCGCAAGCGGTGGGAGGCTTTTTGATCGCCGCCGTAACCCCCGCGGCGCTCATTCACAACATGCGGGTGGGTCCCGGGTACTTCTTCTACGGTATCCGATAGCCCAACGCCGCGTTTCCGTTCGCGCCGGGCAGAAGGAAGTTCTTTACTATCGAACCTCAATCAGTGGACGCGTCCTCGGAACGACTTCGCCGATTTCCTGGGCCGGCAGGCCGAGCGCGCGGAGGCGCGCAAGGAGCGGGAGGACCTCCGAAAACGCCGCTGCCAGCAATAATCCACCGGAAGTTTGCGGGTCATAGAGCAGGTTTTGCACCTCCTCAGCTACGCTTTCTGCGAATCCGACGCAGGCGCTTACAAACTCGATGTTACGCTTCAATCCTCCGGGTAAAAATCCTCGGCGCGAGTACTCGACGGCTTCGGGCAAGAATTCCACACACTGTGAGTCCAGGATCAAACTGACCCCGCTGGCCGCGGCCATTTCTCGCGCGTGGCCGAGCAGCCCAAAACCCGTGATGTCCGTGGCGGCGTGAATTTCAAACTCGGCCGCCGCCTCGCTCGCGGCGCGGTTGAGCGCGGTCATGGAGGCGATCGAAGCCGCGACCGACTCCTCGCTCGCCTGGCCGCTCTTGAGCGCCGTCGAGATGATGCCGGTGCCGATTCGCTTGGTGAGGATCAAGCGGTCGCCGGGCCGCGCGCGCGCGTTCGTAAGGATGCGCCGTGGATGGACCACGCCCGTGACGGCGTAGCCGAATTTGATCTCTGCGTCGTCAATCGAATGCCCGCCGATCACCGCGCAGCCGGCCTCCTGCATTTTGGCCATGCCGCCTTCCAGGATTTTCAGCAGCATTTCCGGATCGCGGCCGCTGTTGGGAAAATTGACGATCGAAAGCGCCGAGATCGGCCGCCCGCCCATCGCATAGACGTCGCTCAGGGAATTCGTGGCGGCGATCTGCCCGAACGTCCACGGGTCGTCCACGATGGGCGTGAAGAAATCCACCGTCTGAACCAGCGCCTGCTCGTCCGAAAGACGGTAAACCCCCGCGTCGTCGGCTGTGTCAAAGCCCACGAGAACGTTCGGGTCGGATTGTTTCGGCAGCCGACGGAGCACCGAGTCCAAAATACTTGGACTCAACTTCGCCGCTCAACCCGCCGCTTTCACCATCGCGGTCAGCCGCGTTCGCTCGTCCATAGCGCTTTGATTATATGCGGCGGCCCAGCGAATAGCCACCTGGAGATTCGCGCGCTCGTCAAATCCGCTGCCAAGCTTATCGTTCGCGAAGGCTCAACCCGGCGATCATCGCTTTGAAAATTCTTATTGGAGGTCGTGGCGATGCCGGCCCAGAGGTGGTTCGCGCGCAATTTTAGATATCAGCGATGCCTCCGTAGCTAAGGCGCGGCAGCACCCGTACCCGCAACGTTGTGGAGGTCTGTTGTCGGCTGCCATTCGAGCTCGGCGCGGGCCCGCGGCAGGCTCTTCGGGTAGCGTCGCTGCGGGAACTCGACCAGTTTCTCCCGCACGTAGGACCGCAAGTCCCAGGCGCGGCTCGAATCGTAGGCGCTCACGAGCGCCCAAAGCTGCAAGGATTATTCTCATGGGGCGTTACCTCCGGGATTGAATTCGTTTGGAGAAAATGCCTTTCGTGGGACGCCAACGGGGGCGCGAGGTGAAGGGTTGGGCGGTGAAACGTTACTGGATAAGATTCTCTTCGTTGCCGTTCGCGTCGCTCGGAACCAAGCTGGCGGCGGCGACCTGATCGCCCTCTTCGAGGGCAATCAGCCGGACGCCCTGCGCCGAACGGCCGCTCTCACGAATCTTGCTGGCGTCGAGACGGGTGATCTTGCCTTGCTGCGAGATGAGGATGACCTCGGAATCTTCCGTGACTCTCAATGAACTGACCACTTTGCCGTTGCGCTCGGCGGTTTTCACATTGATGACGCCCTTGCCGCCGCGCGATTGGAGGCGATATTCCGTGATGGGCGTGCGCTTGCCGTAGCCTTTCTCGGTGGCGGAAAGAATCAGCTCTTTTTCGCCCACAACTTCCATGCCCACCACGTAGTCGCCCGCTTCGAGGTCAATCCCGCGAACTCCATAAGCCGGCCGGCCCATATCCCGCACGTCCGTTTCCGGAAAACGAATGGCCATGCCTTCATGCGTGGCCAGGAAAATCGTGTCGCGGCCGCTGGTGAGCTTTCCGGCAATCAACTCGTCGCCTTCTTCGATGCCCATCGCGATAATGCCTCGCGACATGGGGTTTGAAAACTCCGCCAGCCGGGCTTTCTTGATGGTCCCCTTGCGCGTGACCAGAGTCACGTAGCCTTCCGCGGCGTAGGTCTGGCCGTCCGCCGTCGTGTCTTTGGCTTCCTCCGGCAGTTCCCGCACCGCCACCAGCGAGGCGACTTTTTCCTCCTTGGCAAGATTAACGAGGTTGACGATGTTCTTTCCGCGGCCGGCGGCGCCCACGTCGGGAATTTCATAGACCTTCAGCCAATGGACGCGGCCGGCGTTGGTAAAGACCAAAATGTAACTGTGCGTGGAAGCGATGAACAGGTGCTCGACAAAATCTTCCTCTCGCGTCTTCATGCCGAGCCGCCCCTTGCCGCCGCGGCCCTGCTGGCGATAGGTCGAAAGCGGCGTGCGCTTCAAGTAACCCGAATGGGAGACGGTGATCACCATGTCCTCATCCGCGATGAGGTCTTCGAGCTTGATTTCCGCCTGCTCTTCGATGATTTCCGCGCGGCGGGCGTCGCCGTATTCTTTTTGGATTTCTTTCAGCTCGTCCACAATCACCTTTTTCAGGGCTTTTTCGCTGGCCAGGATTTCTTCGTACTCGGCGATCTTCTTCTTGAGCGCCTCGTGCTCTTCCTGAATCTTTTCCCGCTCGAGCGCGGTGAGCCGCTGCAACTGCAATTCGAGGATCGCTTGCGCTTGGCGGTCGGTAAAATCGAAGCGCGTCATCAGCCCTTGCTTAGCCTCAGCGGGGTTTTGGGCGGCGCGGATCAGCTTGATGATGGCGTCGAGGTTCTGGAGAACCTTCAGGAAACCTTCCAGAATGTGGGCGCGCTCGCGGGCCTTGCGAAGATCGTATTCCGTGCGCCGGCGAACGACATTGACGCGATGCTCGATGAAGAGTTGAATAGCCTCGATCAGCGAAAGCGTCCGCGGCTGGCCGGCGACAATCGCCAGCATGATCATGCCGAAGGTTTCCTGAAGCTGCGTGAACTTGTACAGATTGTTCAGGACGACTTCCGGCTGCTCGCCGCGCTTGATCTCGACGACGATCCGCATCCCCTCGCGGTCGCTTTCATCGCGGATGTCCGAGACGCCTTCGATCTTCTTGTCCTGAACGAGCTCCGCGATGCGCTCGATAACTTTGGACTTGTTCACCTGGTAGGGAATTTCCGTGATGACGATCTGCTGCTTCTCTTTGGTCGGCCGCTCGATGGCCGCTTTGGCCCGCATCGTGAACTGGCCGCGGCCTGTCTCATACGCGGCTTGAATGCCGCTACGGCCATAGATATAGCCGCCCGTGGGGAAGTCCGGTCCGGGGACCATCTCCAGCACTTCCTGGATCGTCGCCGCCGGCTTCTGAATCAGCAGAATCGTGGCGTTGATGATTTCGTTCAGGTTGTGCGGCGGAACCTTGGTCGCCATGCCGACGGCGATGCCGTCCGAGCCGTTGACGAGCAGATTGGGAATACGCGTCGGCAGGACCAGCGGCTCTTCCGTGGACTCGTCGAAGTTCGGCACAAAGTCCACCGTCTCTTTTTCGATGTCGGCGAGCAATTCTTCCGCGAGACGCGAAAGGCGGCACTCCGTGTAACGGTAAGCCGCCGGCGGATCGCCGTCCACCGAGCCGAAATTCCCCTGGCCGTCAATCAGCGGGTAGCGCATGTTGAAGTCCTGCGCCATGCGCACCAGCGTGTCGTACACGGCGGCGTCGCCGTGCGGATGATATTTCTTGATGACCTCGCCCACCACGCCCGCGCACTTGATGTAGCGCTTGTCGGAAGTGTTTCCTTCCTTGTACATCGCGTAAAGAATGCGGCGATGCACCGGCTTGAGCCCGTCGCGCACGTCCGGCAGCGCCCGCCCGATGATGACCGACATCGCATAGTCGAGATACGACGTGCGCATCTCGTCTTCAATGTTGCGCGGAAGCTCGCGGGGCGGCTGCTCCGGCGGTTGCGGCGTGATTGGATGGTCGGCCATGTGAAAGAAGCTGTTCCTCCAGCAGGTTAGGGTTTAAACGGCCTGAGCGTTAGCCCCGGCACAAAATCAAAGTGTTTAACATTTCCGGTGGCCAGGACCTCTCCGGCCGCGAGCGCTGTGGCTGCGATCAGTGTATCATTCGCGCTTGGCCGGCGTGAGAGCACGAATCTGTTCATTAAAGCGCGAGCGGTATCACAAATCTGTGGAGTCAACGGGACAACTTCGGCGAACGCTTCAACCAAAAATTCCTCGGCGTCCCTGAGCTCCTGGACGTTTCGACAACCGTAGATCAGCTCAAGCCACGATATGGCGGATATCTTCCGTTCCACCAGAGGGACAACGCGGAGGAATTTAGCCGCTTCAGCCCGCTTCTTCGTGTAGGAAACAAGAATGTCGGTGTCAAAGATCAATGGAGGCGATACCGAGGCTGTCGGATTTTGTTCACCCAAGCAACGGGATCCTGCATATCCTTGCGGTCCGCCCACATGCCGAAGGCTGGAAAGTCCGTCAACTCCTTTTCTTTTCCGGCTTCCAATGAGACCAGCTTGGCCACCGGCTTTCCACGGAACGTTACCGTCACTGACCCGACCTTCCGGACCTTCCTCAGGACGTCCGAGGTCTGCAACCGGAGTTGTTTTGCCGTCACAACCATCATCGAATCCCCGATCACGAAGTGTACACTTCCCAGGATACACTTGAGAGCGCGTCGTGTCAAACCCCATCGTCTCGCTCCGCGCGGAACGGAGGCGCGATCTCGCACCGGGCCTCCAACGTTGCGCGCAGGCGGCGGCGCGATGGGGTGGTCGGTTAGGCGCCCTTTCTAACTGCCGTTCGCATGAAGGCCGTTGGCTGGATCCAGGTCGCGGGATGAAATTCTGCTCAAATATCCAGGTTCTTCACGTCGAGGGCGTTTTGCTGGATGAATTCGCGGCGAGGCTCGACGGCGTCGCCCATGAGGACGGTGAAGATTTCTTCGGCCTCGGCGCGGTCTTCGATTTTGACCTGGAGCATCGTGCGGTGCTCCGCGTCCATGGTGGTTTCCCAAAGCTGCGTGGGATTCATTTCGCCCAGACCCTTGAAGCGCTGCACGGTGAAGGACTTTTTCCCAGCGTTCATGATGCGTTCCAGCAACTCGCGGCGGTCCTCGATCTCGATTTTGTCGCCGTTGGTGGAGATGACAAACGGCGGCTTGTCGTTATCGCGGACCCGCTTGTGGAGTTCCAGCAAGCGGCGGTAGTCGGCGCTTGAAATCCAGTCCCAGTCGAGCACGCGCTCGCCAAGATTTTCGCCGGAAAAGACGAGCCGGTAGAGATTGTGTTCCTCGTCCAACTGAATCTCGGTCTTGAATCCTTCGAGCTTCAATTCCTTCGCCACGCGCTCGAGTTTGGCTTCATCCTCGAGTTCCGCTTTCTTGCCGAGTTCCGCTTTCAGCAGCGCGTCAATGGGGCGCGGGTCGCCCATTCGCTTCTCAAGCTTGTCGAAGATTTCGACATATTCGCCGAGCGCCATCAGAAAATTGGTCAACTCGCCGCCTTCTAGCCGGACCTTTTTTGATCCGTCGCCCAGCTCGACGGCGTGGTCTTCTGTGGCACGCCGCAAGACCTCGCGTCGGAACTCCTTTTCATCGCGGATGTACCGCACGCTTTTGCCCTTTTTGATCAGGTAGAGCGGCGGTTGCGCGATATAGACGTGGCCGCGCTCGACCAACTCCGGCATCTGGCGATAGAAAAATGTCAGCAGCAGCGTGCGGATGTGCGAACCGTCCACGTCCGCGTCGGTCATGATGATGATTTTCGAATAGCGCAGTTTGGCGGGATCAAAGTCATCCTTGCCGATGCCGGTCCCGAGCGCCGTAATCAGGGCACGAATTTCCTCGTGCGCCAGCATTTTGTCGAAGCGCGCCTTCTCCACGTTAAGGATTTTGCCCCGCAGCGGCAGAATCGCCTGGTAGCGGCGGTCGCGGCCCATTTTGGCCGAGCCGCCCGCCGAATCTCCCTCCACCAGAAACAGCTCGCACCGCGCCGGGTCTTTTTCCTGACAATCGGCCAACTTGCCCGGCAGCCCTCCCGAATCGAGCGCCCCTTTGCGCCGCGTCAACTCCCGCGCCTTGCGGGCCGCCTCGCGCGCTCGCGAGGCGTCAATCGCCTTGGCGCAGATTTTGCGGCCGACGGTGGGATTCTTCTCGAAATACTCCATCAGCTTTTCATACACAAAGCTGGCGACCAGGCTCTGAATGTCGCTGTTCAGCTTTCCTTTGGTCTGGCCTTCAAATTGTGGCTGGGGAAGTTGCACGCTGATGACGGCGACCAGGCCCTCACGGACGTCTTCACCTTGCAGGTTCTCCTTGACGTCCTTGAAAAGCCCTTGGTTTTGGCCGAACTGGTTGATGGCTCGCGTCAGCGCGGAGCGGAACCCCGAAAGGTGCGTGCCGCCATCCACGGTGTTGATGTTATTGGCGAATGAAAAGACCGTCTCAGCGTAAGCGTCGTTGTATTGAAGCGCGAACGCCATGTCCACGTCACCCTTTTTCGCCTCCGCATAGATGGGTGCAGAATGGAGCACATCCTTGTTCTTATTCAGGTGCTTGATGAATTCAGCGATGCCGCCCGTGTAGTGAAACTCGGCCTGTTTATTCGTCCGCTCATCCTTCAGCCGGATGGTCAGGCCCTTGTTTAGGAAGGAAAGCTCGCGGAGCCGCTGAGACAGCGTGTCATAGTTGAACTCGATCGAGTCAAAGATCTTTGCGTCGGGCAAAAAAGTGATTTTGGTGCCGCGGCGGTTGGTTTTGCCGGCCTTTTTAAGGTCGGTGATGGGTTTGCCCTGCTCATAGGATTGCTCCCATGTGTACCCGTCGCGCCAGACCTCCAGGTCCAGCCACTCCGAGAGTGCATTGACCACGGAAACCCCTACGCCATGCAGCCCTCCTGAGACCTTGTAGCTGTTCGTATCGAACTTTCCGCCAGCGTGAAGTACGGTCATCACGACTTCGGCGGCCGAGCGGCCTTCCTCCTTGTGCATGTCCACGGGAATGCCACGGCCATTGTCAATTACCGTGACGGAATTATCGGAATGGACTGTGACCTCAATGTGGTCACAATACCCAGCCAAGGCCTCATCCACCGCATTATCAACCACCTCCCATACTAAGTGGTGAAGTCCTGCCGGGCCGGTCGACCCGATATACATCGCTGGCCGCTTCCGCACAGCCTCGAGATCGCCCAGCACCTTGATGCTATCCGCGTCGTATCGTGTATTGGCGTCAGCCAAGGCCCATCTCCCCCTAATTGCGTCCGTGTAGAGCTGATGAATATAGGTTGCAGGTGCTCACGCAAAAAAACCGACGAGAGTGCATCCCTCCCGCCGGTCTAGCACGGCACTATACATGCGCCACCCTTGCCACCCGCACAATTTTTGCCTTCACACGCGCATCGGCATTACCACGTAGCGGTAGCGCCAAGGCTGCTCCTCGACAACTCTTAACTGGCCGGCACTCTGCTCATCCTTTAACTCCATTCGAACTTTCGCGGAATCCCCTACTACGCCCAGAAAATCCAACAGGTATTGATAGTTAAACCCGATCTGCAATGGCTGCCCCTCATATTGCACTTCAATCACCTCACGCGCCTCGCCAAAGTCCCCTGTAGAGGAGGAGATTTCCATTTGGTTCTTGTCTAATTGAAGTCGAATCGCGCGCGAACGTTCATCCGCTAACAGGGCGACTCGCCGGATGCCGTCGGCAAGCGGCGTCTTATCAAGCTCAAAAATAAGCTGGTTTTCCCTCGGCAGAACGGCTTCGAAATTGGGAAATTGTCCGGTTAGCATCCGCGAGATTAACGTCCGTCCTCCGACCGAGAAAAATAGGTGATTATCATCTCTTGAGAAATGAGCCAAGGTATCGGGATCTGACTCATCGAGTAAGTGTTCCAACTCGCCCATCGCCCTTTTGGGGAGCAGAACGCGCAACTCATTCTTTAGCCCCTCCACTGGCACATCCCCTTCGATTAAGGCCAGACGATGGCCATCGGTAGCCACCATAGCTGCGCTCTCAGGCTTTAGCACCAGGAGAGAACCATTCAATGTGTACCTTGATTCCTCGTTCGAGATCGAAAAGATCGTCCGCCGAATCATCACTGATAGCATCTTGCCGGGGATGGTGGCTAAAGCCTTCGGAATAGCAGGAAGAGATGGGTAATTGTCCCGCGCCATGCCAGCGAGCTTAAAAGAAGACCGCTCGCAAGTAATCTGAACCCAATGGTTTTCGAGCAATTTAAACTTAATATCTGCATCAGGTAATGACCGCACAATCTCCAGCAAGCGCTTTGCTGGAACCGTTGCTGAACCCTCTTTTTTGACATCAGCTTCGGCAGCACCATGAATGCCCAGTTCTAGGTCGGTAGCACTGACCTGAACTTTAGAACCAACTACTTCCAAGAGAACATTAGCCAAGATAGGAATCGTGGCTCTTTTCTCGACGATACCCTGGGTTAGGCTTAGTTCCTTAAGCAAGTGGCTTTTTGTTGCGACGAATTCCATAATCTCACCTTAAAAACAAGTAGTCTTTAGTAGGAGGCTAGTGGAAATTGTGGAAAATAAAAATTGCTCCATACCCTACCCGGTTTCGTGCGCAGAGGCTTGTTGAAATTTAATATTACTCGGAACAGGCCAAATCGCAAAATCTCTTACCTGACCTTTTTCCACTAAGTTATCCACCATCCACTTATTCAAGGCCAGCTCGAGCTTAGCTCAGTTCAGGGAATCACCCAATTTACTAAGAAGCCTGTTTAAGTCGCGGTCAATTTTCCGCATTTCATTAATCTTGCTGATGGAATGGAGGACCGTGGTATGGTGCTTGCCGCCAAATTCCCTCCCGATTTGCGGTAGCGAAGCGTCAGTCAGTTGTTTCGCCAAATACATGGCAATTTGCCGCGGATAGGCAACCGCGCGGCTATTGTTCCGGGCTTTCAATTGCGACAAGGTCAGATTAAACTCTTTTGAAACTATTCTCTGGATATTTTCAATGGAGACCCGGCGCTCTTCTATATCCGCAAGGTTCTTTAAGACCTGCTGAGCCATAGCCAGGGTAATTTCCGTTCCCGTCAGAGACGAGTACGCTACGAGACGTGTCAGCGCGCCCTCAAGGTCCCTGATACTGGACTTGATCCGGAGCGCAATAAACTCTTCCACAGCCTCCGGCAGGCGCACGCTTTGCGCTTCAGCTTTCTTAGCCAAGATCGCCCTTTTAGTTTCCGTGTCGGGCGGCTGAAGGTCAGCCGTCAGGCCCCACGCGAACCGCGAACGTAATCGCTCCTCAAGGCCAGAGATCTCATTGGGTGGTTGATCACTGGTAAAAACGACTTGCTTCTGAGCTTCGTATAAAGTGTTGAAGGTGTGGAAAAACTCCTCCATGGTTCGCTCTTTGCCGGCAATAAACTCAATATCATCCATCAACAGGACGTCAACATTGCGGTACTTGTCATGGAACGAGATCATGCGGTCGTACCGCAGTGAACTGATGACCTCGTTCGTAAACGCCTCCGAGGAAACGTAAGCAAGGTGCACTTCTTTGTGATGGCTTTTGATCGTATGTCCCACCGCTTGCATCAGGTGTGTTTTGCCGAGGCCCACGCCGCCGTAAAGAAACAAGGGGTTATACGCCTTAGCCGGACGCTCGGCCACCGCCCTTGCTGCCGCGTGCGCAAACTGGTTACACGACCCTACCACGAAGGTGTCAAACGTGTACTTCGAGTTCAGTTGGTGTTCCACTGAGTCAAAGTCCAACTTGGCCTGCACAGGTTTAGGTTCTCCAGTGCCTGTTGCTTTTGGGGATGGCTTTTCCTCCGTGACCAAACAAACCTGCTCCGCGCTGACGTGGAGCTGTTTGAGGGCCTCCTGGATTGTGGCGCTGTAATGTTCCTGAATCCATTCCTTAAACTCCCGATTGGGCACGCGTACCACCAACGCGCTACCTTCGAGATGACTAAAGCGGGTTGGACGAAGCCAGGTTTGGTAACTCTCGGCGCTAATCTTGGTCTTAAGGTAACCTAGGATTTCCTGCCAAACATTCATAGCGCCTTCGGAACAGAAGGGGGTTCGTTATTCGGAACGGAGCGGTGCGCACCCCTGGGCGGAAAGGTCTTTGGGCTTGTCGCCAAGTGACTCCGTGGGCTATCTCGCGTTCCTGATGTGATACTTTCCGCCGAACCTCGCGGATCAAAGCTCCTGGGCAGTTTCTTCCCTTCAAGATTTCAACATATCACAAATTTCCTGTCCGTTCCACCGAGACATCCTTCGTACAATAAGTCATGGAAGCAGCGCCGGGCTGGAGTGCCCTGAGACCCCGCGGTACCCTCGCCAGGGTGCATTCAGAAGATATGCTGCCTGGCGCGTTATGCAGAAGCGCTTGCGATTTGCGTGGCCCAGTTCAATAATCGGGTCACATTCAAAACGATGGACCTGAACCTCCAACAACGAGAGGCGGTCGAACACGGGACGGGGCCGCTATTGGTCATTGCCGGACCGGGCACTGGAAAGACGCGCGTCATTGTGGAGCGTATTCTCCATCTACTTGGGCGCTTCCGCGACTTAGCGCCGGAAAACATCCTCGCCTTGACTTACACCGAGAAGGCCGCCAAAGAAATGCAAGGACGGGCGAGGAGCGCCCTGGTTGCATCCGCGACGGCGCCGCATGTCGCTACATTCCATTCGTTCTGCCTCCACGTTCTCAAGCAGCGCCATTTTGAGCGCCAATTGCTCGACACGACGAACATGTGGATTTTCTTGCGGCGGCGCATGGAAAAGCTCGGGCTCAAGCATTATCAAACACTTGCTTTACCCGGCAGCTTCCTCCATGACCTTACTGACTTTTTTTCTCGTTGCCAGGACGAACTTATCGATCCTGAAGAATTCCAGGAGTACGTCACCAAACAAGAGAGACTTTTTGAGCAGCGGGCGCCTGCGCTCGACGAGGCTCGGCGGCTGAAAGAGTCCCAAGAAGTCGAAAAACTGAGAGAGCAGGCGGGCGTCTTTGCTCGCAGCCAGCAATTCCTGGTGGAAGCCGGGTGCTCGAGCTTTGGAAGCCTGATCAGGGAAACAGTACGCTTGTGGGACCGTGAGCCCGAACTACTCCAGGCGCTTCAGCGCCGCTTTCGTTTTGTGCTCGTGGATGAGTTCCAGGACGCAAACTACGGCCAGGTCGAACTTTTGCGCCGACTGGTTGCGCCGCCCTACAACATCGTGGCCGTCGGCGACAGGGACCAAGCCATCTACCGGTTTCGCGGCGCAGCGCATGGCGCGTTTGCCATGTTCCATAGCGCTTTCCCCGCAGCAAAAACTATTCACCTAAACATTAACTACCGTTCCACCGGCAATATCCTTCGGATCGCTGAAACCGTCATCATAAACAATATAACCGAAGAACCCTCCGAGAGCCGGCTTCCGCTGTTTCCAACCCAGGCGGACGGCGCGCCGGTAGGCATCGTGGTGTCGCCGGACGTGCAGAGCGAGGCGGTCGGGATCGCTAATCTCGTTGAAGGGTTAGTTCGCCGCGGCCGCGCCTATTGCGACGTGGCTATCCTTTACCGCCTTCACAGCCATCGCAACCGCTTAGTCGAGGAGCTTCGCAGACGCAACATTCCGTTCGCGATCCGCGGGCTTTCTCTCCTTTCGACGGTTATCCTGCGTGACCTCCTGGCGTATCTACGGCTGATCCATTCTTGGCGGGACAATATCAGTTTGACGCGCGCGCTGCTCGCCCGGCGTTGGAGGTTTCCAGAGGCGCTAGCGATGGAGGCGCGTCAGCGGGCGGCCAAGGACCATTGCTCGCTGGCGGAGGCTCTCGAGGGCATGAGCCGCTCTCTGTTTCGAGCCGAGATGGAACAGACCGGTTGGCTGGAGCTGCGGGCTCTCGTGAACGGTTTGTCTAAACGCGCCGATCGGATTCCCCTTAGCGCCACGTTGAACCAGCTTCTCGAAGGCCTTGGGGCTCGCTTCCGGCCCGGCGAGAACGATGACCTCTATGTTAAGACCTTCACTAACTTCCTGAAGGATTGGGAAGAAAAAAGCGAGACGCGCGGCCTAAGCGAGTTCATCGAATATTTTGATTATTTTTTGGAGGCAGGGGGCAAGATCGAGCCGCCCGAAGGAGCATTCCCCTCGAATGCCGTTCAATTGATGACCGTTCATGCAGCGAAGGGACTGGAATTTCCCATCGTAGTCGTTTTGGGTGTTGGGCCGCGGCGCTTCCCGCACACGGAACGAAAGCCCCTCATCGAATTTCCCGCGGAGCTGCGTAAAGGCCCCATCCCACCTGCGGATATTCATCTGCAGGAGGAGCGTCGCTTATTCTACGTGGCCATAACTCGCGCGCAGGAGCGACTCTTTATTTCAAGTATTGCCGGCCCGGGGAAAAAGCCGTCGCGCTTTGTTGATGAGATTCTTTCCGGCCCGGCGGTCCGCGGGCGCGACCTCGAGATGCTTGAGGTACCCCCGGTCAAGGATGACGGCGCAAGACCGAGCCTGCCGGTTTCCTCACCGACTCAACCGGAGCGCGATGGGCAGGCTCGCTTGTTCGCTCTCCCCCCGGGCGAAAGCTTTCACCCGCCTCTTGCAGCCTGGGCGGCGCAAAGCCCCCCAGCTATGCAGGACGGCCGGCTCGAGCTCAGCGCGACCGCCATCGAAACCTATCTCGGCTGCCCACTTAAATTCAAATTCAGCCATTGCCTCGGAATCCCAAGTGGCCCGCAAGCCGCGCTGACTTTCGGCAACGTGATGCATCAGGCGGTCCGTCGTTATTTCGACGTGCGCCGAAATCGTTGTCCTTCCCCCGATGAAGTCGAGGAATTCTACCTGCGCTCGTGGAAAAAGGCCGGATTCGAGGACGCTTACCAGGAGACGGCCTATCAGCAGGCTGGCCGCGAGCAGCTCCGAGCTTTTGTCGAGCGCCACAATGCCTTGCCCATTCCAGCCGATCAGGTTCGGATGGAGCAACCATTTAAGCTTCAGGTGGAGGACGTCGTGCTCGAGGGCCGCATTGACCAGATTCTCCCTCTGAATTCCACTCAATCGAATCAGGTGGAGTTGGTGGATTACAAGACCGGGCGACCACGAGAGCAGAAAGATGCGGACCGAAGTTTGCAGCTTTCGGTCTATGCGCTCGCTGCCCGCGAGCAGTTCAAGTTAGACCCCGCGCGGGTCACGTTCTACAATTTGACGAATAATCAGGCGGTCTCGAGTGTCCGAAGCGACGCGGAACTGGACGCGGCGCGGGCTAAGGTTTTGGAAGTGGCGGACGCGATTCGGAGTTCAAACTTTGCGCCGACGCCGGGCTACCTTTGCCAATTTTGCGACTACGTGCCCATCTGCATCGCGCACGAAGGAGAATTCTGAAGGAGTGTCACCATGGAAACTGCTCTCGTCATCTTGACGGGCGTGCTGACGGTTCTTGCGGTTGTGATTCTGCTGAACCAGATGCGGCAATCAGGGGAAGCGCGCGCCCCGCGTCCGCCGGACCCGTCCTTACAATTGCTTCAGCAACAGGTGGACACCCTTCGAGGACAACTCTACGACGCGGTCCAACAGCTAGCTTCTGAAGTCCATCAGCAGATCGGGGGCCTTAAGGACAGCCTCGCCGCCAGCATGGCCGAAAACGTTCGCACGATTCAATCCAGCGGACAGCAAGTCGGATCGGGTCTCGGCCAAGCAATGCAGGCGGTGGGCGAAGTGCGTCAGCAGCTCGGGCAGCTCAAAGAGGCCAGCGAGCGCATTCTGGAGGTCGGCAGGGACGTCTCCGGTTTGAAGGATATTCTTCAGGCTCCCAAATTCCGCGGCGGGTTCGGGGAGTTTCTGCTCGAAGAATTGCTGAGCCAGCACTTTCCGCGGGAACATTACTCGACTCAATTCCGCTTTTCGAGCGGTGAGATCGTGGACGCGGTCCTGCGCCTCGGCGCCGGCCAAATTCCCATTGATTCAAAGTTTCCTCTTGAAAGTTTTCGCCGCAGCGTGGACGCCCGAATTCAGGGCAGCGAGGATGAAGCCCGGCAAGCGCGGCGCAGATTCCAGCAGGATGTCCGAAAGCACATCGAAGACATTGCTCGCAAATACATTCGCCCCCAGGAAAACTTCTATGACTTCGCGCTGATGTACATTCCCGCGGAGAACATCTATTACGAGGCGATTATTCGTGACGAAGGGGCCGGAGAGGGCGCATCGCTGTTGGATGCCGCGCTATCACGGCGCGTGATTCCCGTTTCGCCCAACACTCTGTTCGCCTATCTGCAAGTGATCGTTCTGGGCCTGCGGGGGATGAAAGTGGAAGAGGCCGCGAAACGAATCCTCGTGGGGCTCCGTCAGCTTCAGGTGGACCTCACCAAAGTAGATGAGAGTTTTGAGAAGGCGGGGAAACAGCTTCAGTTTGCCCAGGCGAACTTTGGCGACGCGCAGAAAAACCTGAACGCTCTCGAGCAGCGGTTAACCCTGTTGAGCGCTCTGCCTGGAGAAGCCGCTGAGCCTCCGGCGGCGCTTCTCCAGCGGCCTTCGGAATCCTGAACGACCTCCCATAAAAAACTTCGGGGATGCATTGCTGCATCCCCGAAGCGTCGTACCGAACCTGCGTAAGGAGCTTACCTCTTCTTTTTCTTGGCTTTCTTCTTCGCTGCCATTCTATTCTCCTCTCACTTCTTAAGTTCGCGCCAGCTAAGCTGGCGGAGCGCGTTTACAGCACCATGTATAGTGAGAGAGCCGCTATCTTGTCAAGCGAATTTTTGGGCGGGCAGAGGAAATCGGAGCCTTGGCGCTTCGACGCGCGGTTGCAAGCAGGCATCTAAACCGTAAGTGCGGCGGGAGAGGCAACCAGTGAAGACATTGTGCGCAGGACGCATTCGCAATGTATGGGTCGAGGTGATCATGGCCTGCGCTTATGTTTTCGTTAGGGTGCCTTCCGCCGGCGGGCAACAGACCGCGGCCACGCTTCCCACCATCAAAGTAACCACCGAGGTCGTGAATGTTTACGCGGTCGTGCGCAATAAACACGGCGAGCTGATTCCCAATCTTTCCAAGAACGACTTTGAAATTTTTGAAGACGGAAAGCGCCAAACCATCCGGTATTTCTCCAGGGAGACGGACACGC
>JAJYNF010000123.1 GCA_021786455.1 Acidobacteriota bacterium | reverse complement strand
GGAAGATGAAGAAGCAAGCGGTGGCGCTAGCGGTGCTGGCGGAATCGCTCCGGAAGGATATTGACCGCTCGAACGCCAACGTGCTCTCCGTCACCATTATTAAGAAAGCCAAAAAAATTCAAAAGCTCGCCAAGAGTATTCAGAACGCCGCGCGAGGCTATTAGCGGCGCCCGAAGGAACGGCTGAAGCGTGCCCGGCGAGGGTTTTGGGTCGGAGTTCGGCGCGGGCGTGAACGCGCGAACATGCGCAAGGCACCCGCGATGAGGGCCAGCCGACGCAAGGAAAGGCACTCTAAAGCCGATTTGACAGTTGACAGAGGGCGAGCGAGGCGGGCAAGATAAAGGCTAGTAATCGAGCTATCGGAGTGTTGAGCATTGACGCGGCTTCAGGGCAGCAAGTGCCGATTGTTAGTGAGCCAGCAGCCGGATGCTACTGAAGTCCTGGACTTCCTCTCGAGCGGCCTGGAAGTGGGCCAGCAGATCATCGTGATGGCCTCGCCCGGGCGGCTGAAGGATTTGGCGCAATCGCTCCGCGCGATGCGGCTGCGTCCGGACATCCTGCTGAGAAACGGGCGGGCAATTTTCCTGACCGCGCCCGAGTGCTTTCGGCGGCTGGAACGCCCCGACGCGCTGCGCCTGAACGGGTCGGTGGTAAGGTGGGTTTCCGATTGGTCCTGGGCTTACGAGAACGGCCATAGTTTGGAGGACATTCTCGGCTACCAGCGGTACATTCATGGCCGCATTCACGAGCTGACGGCCCTTTCGCTTTGCACCGTGCACTGTTCGCGCCTGGAGCGGAGCTCCATGTTGCAGATGCTGGGACAGCATCGGCGCGCGCTGCGGTCTATTTTGCAAGCTGTCTGACTGCCCCCCCCTTTGAAAAGTGATTTTGGCTGGCGCTTCGCGGGAAATGCTGGCGAGGGCGGCGCTAATAAAACGTGCCGGTGTAGTTCGTGGGGTTGGAAAGCGTCCCGGTGCAGAAACGGTCCACGCTGGGGTCGCAGCAGGGCGGCGCGTTTTCATTGTAGCCGCACGACCAGCCGGAGAAGTTGCCGAGCGTGTAAAGGCCGACACTCTCATCCGGCGCGAGCGGCAGCACCAGCAGATTGTACGTGCCCGGCGGAACGCCTTGAATATCGAACGTTCCGTCGGCGCCGGTAAGGCGATCCATCACCACGTTGCCGTTAGCGGCGTTGATGACCACGACTTGGGCGGCGAAGGCGGGGGAGCCGGCCAGATCGACCGTTCCGGTGATTTCTCCCGTCGAGGCGGCAAAGTTGGGCGAGGGATAGAGAAAGGCGATGCCTAAAAGGTCGTCCAGGGAGAGCGAACGGCGCTCCCCGGCGGAAGTGGTATCGCCGAAGGGAAACATGACGGCTTCGGCCAGCCCGCTGTGGTCGAGGCCCAGCAGATGGCCGATCTCATGCGTGGCGACGGATTGGAGGTCAAACTGATTAGGTCCGGGCGCCGTGGTGGTGGTGAATTGGATTTGCGGATTGAATTCGATGTCCGCGTCAATCATTTGCGATGGCAGCACGCTGGTTTCTGTCTGGCCGGGGCAAGAGTAGTTGGCGCCTTGGGGCGAAACGGTTGAAATCTCGGTGAAGGCAATGGTGCCGGTGGGGAAATCGGCGGTGTTGGTGTCGTCAAAGCCGATGACGTTGCGGCAATCGGTGGCATTGGGCGCGCTGAGACTGCTCGTGCCTTGGTCAGTCGCCTGAATGTCCGTGAGCAATTGGCCGTTGAACGGCGCGGGCGTGGTCATCCAGGTTTGGAAGGCGGCTTGGATGGCGGTTGAAGGGTCGCCGGAAATGTTCGAGCCGGTCGCAGGATTGATGTAATAGCTGACGCTGGCGTTGGGCCAGCGGCTGGGCTGGGGCGTTCCGTTGACGTCGTCCTGGAAAGGATTGTAAGCCAAAGCGGCAGCGGCGACGGAAAGCAGGAGGAGCGAGGCCCATAGAAATCGCCATGACGTTTTTTGCCGAATGCGCTTCATCGCTCGTCACCTCACGCGCGCGACCATAGACCGGCCGGGGAGATGGGCGCTAGCCGGCAGCTCGCTCGAGGCGTGAAGGCGAACCTTGTGGCCGCGAATCGAAAGCTCGTCCCAGAAAATCTCCCAGCGCTGGCCGACCGTCTGAGCCAGACCCTCCATGCGGCTGCCGGCCGGGATGACGACACCGGGCCCGGGAAACAAATCCATCGTGGTATGGCCCACAACGGCGAAGCGGCCGACGCCGCGAAAGTTTGTGCGGTCAACGACGACGGGAATCAGGGTGCCGCGCGGAATGGTAATCGGAGCGGAAAGGACGCCCGCCACCGCAGCGTGAAACTGGCCGAGTGTCGGGGCTTTAGCGATCATCTGGTTTTGCTCGCCCAGCGCCAGCGCTCCGAACGGCAGCGCGACATGCGCCACACCACGCTTGCCTCGATAAACGGGGTAAGCGCCCTGCGCCATGCCAACCGGAAGATAGCGGCCCTCGGGGCCGGGCTCCAAAAAAAGAATGTAATTGCCCGAAGGATGAAACACCATCGTCCCGGGAACGAAAACGTGAAGGTCGCCAATCGTGCCGCCAGGCTGCTGAATCACGATGGAGGACGTCGGATGGCCCTTGATGGCCTCGTTCACGGCCACGGTGGTGAAGGTGTAAATGCGGGTGTGCGGGGCATTCCAGCGAGTGGCCTGGGAAACAACCGTGCCGCGAACGATTACGGCGGAGGCTTGAGCAAGCTGCGCGAGCGTCATGCGCACGAGCGAAGTGGCGAGGGCGCTTGAAGCGAAAACGAGCGCGCAGCACGCCGCAAGCATGGTCCGCACGGGGCGGGAGCACGCGCGGCCGAATACGGCTCGCAAGCGAAATGGTTGCCAGAGGGAGTCGGACGATGATTGGAATGTTCTATTCACGGCGTACATCCTGTGGCCGGGCAAATGCGAAAGCCACCCGGGAAGACCGCGAGCTCACCGGCGGGATCGGTCACCATAATGTTGCGCGGCCCGGTCTGGGCGGCGGGAGAAACCACCACCTGAAACGTCGCGCAGGGATAAGCGGGGGTTCCTTGC
>JAJYNF010000002.1 GCA_021786455.1 Acidobacteriota bacterium | reverse complement strand
GGAGCTGGTCATCGAGGCGGTGACGGAAAACTTTGACGTGAAGGCTGTGGTCTTCCGCCAGCTTGATTCGATTTGCGGTCCAGAAACGATCCTTGCCAGCAATACCTCCGCGATTTCCATTACCCGCCTTGCGGCGGTCACGCGCCGGCCACAATCTTTTATCGGATTGCACTTCTTCAATCCGGTTCCTGCGATGAAGCTGGTCGAGGTGGTCCGCGGCCTGGAAACGTCGGAGAAAACGGTGGAGGCGGCCGAGCGGCTGGCGGGCGCGGTGGGCAAGACGCCGGTCAGGGTGAAGGATTCACCCGGATTTGTTTCCAACCGGCTGCTGATGCCGATGATCAATGAGGCGGTTTTTGCCTTGATGGAGGGCGTGAGCGATGCAAAGGGCATTGATGAGGTAATGAAACTGGGCATGAATCATCCGATGGGGCCGCTCGAACTCGCGGATTTAATCGGCTTGGACGTTTGCTTGGATATCATGAAGGTGTTGTACGAAGGCTTCGCCGATTCGAAGTATCAGCCGTGCCCGTTGCTGGAGCGCATGGTGAGCGCGGGCTGGCTGGGGAGAAAAGCAGGAAAGGGCTTTTATGAGTATCCGGACCCTGCGGTTTGAGGCGACGCGCCGCAACGCAATTTATATCCTTATAGCCGAGGGCATCTGAGTTAAGATGTGGGGAGTCTGCCGGAGGTTAAAAAGTCTATGCCAGAAGAGCGAACCGAGCGTGCCCGCGCCATTGAACTTGCGCTGACGCAGATTGAGAAGCAATTCGGCAAAGGCTCGATCATGCGACTAGGGAACCGCGAAGCGTTGGTTCCTGTGGAGGTGATCCCGACGGGGTCCGTTTCACTGGACGCCGCGCTCGGCATCGGCGGCGTGCCGCGTGGCCGGGTGATAGAAATCTTCGGCCCAGAGTCGAGCGGCAAGACGACGATTGCCTTGCACCTGGTGGCCGAGGCCCAGAAGCGCGGAGGGATGGCGGCC
The DNA here is from genome assembly GCA_021786455.1 of Acidobacteriota bacterium. GTDB lineage: Bacteria > Acidobacteriota > Terriglobia > UBA7540 > UBA7540 > JAKCCV01. The sequence goes on along the minus strand of JAJYNF010000002.1, from coordinate 2,077 downwards.
TTTGTGGACGCGGAACACGCGCTCGACGCCGCTTATGCAAAAAGGCTAGGCGTGGACGTGGACAACCTGCTGGTCTCGCAACCGGACTACGGCGAGCAGGCGTTGGAGATCGCCGAGGCCTTGGTCCGCTCAAACGCGGTGGACGTCATTGTGGTGGACTCGGTGGCCGCGCTGGTGCCGCGGGCCGAGCTCGAAGGCGACATGGGCGACTCGATGCCGGGACTTCAGGCTCGGCTGATGTCGCAAGCGCTGCGCAAGCTGACGGCGATCGTCGCCAAATCCAAAACGTCGCTCATCTTCATCAACCAAATCCGCGAGAAGATCGGCGTCATGTTCGGCAACCCGGAGACTACCACCGGGGGACGAGCCCTCAAGTTCTATTCCTCGGTGCGTCTGGATATCCGCCGAATCGCCTCCATTAAGGATGGCGACCGGGTGATAGGAAATCGGACGCGCGTCAAAGTGGTCAAGAACAAAATGGCTGCCCCATTTCGAGAGGCTGAATTCGATATCCTCTACGGCGAGGGGATATCCAAGGAAGGCGACCTGATTGACACGGCGGCCAACCTCAACCTACTGGAGAAGACCGGAGCCTGGTACTCATTCGCCGGCGAGCGCATCGGACAAGGGCGCGAGAACACGCGTCAGTTTCTGCGGGACAATCTGCCCGCGCGGGACAAGCTCGAGGCGGAAGTCCGCAAGGCGCTGCATCTTGCTCCCGGCGAGAACGAGAGGGCTGCGGAAGCCGGCGCTACGCCCCGCAGTAAGAAGTAGAGTCGCCGCCTGGTTTTCTGGGCGCAGCCTTGGCAACCCAAGCGAGCAACTTTCCTCAAAACCGCCGCTAGCGTGGGGAAGGATCCAACGCCGTTCCTGAATGCGGCGGTAAGCGAAAATTGGGAAAGATAACGCGGGCGGGATGGTTCGACTGCTACCGCAAGGGCCTGTTGCGATACATGGCCATTACGCAGCATGACGGCCGCGCCGTAAGCGATTTTGCGGGCTAACACGGGTGCCGCGAGATTCCGATGAGCTCAAGCCGGCCGAAGGTTGACGGCATGCAGCCCGCACTCCTTTTGCGCTTGATCCTCCCACCACCAGCGGCCTTCGCGCTCGTGCTGGCCGGGCAAAACCGGCCTTGTGCAAGGGTCGCAACCAATGGACACAAATCCTCGCCCGTGAAGAGGATTGAAGGGCACGTTGTTTTGCCGAATGTAATCCCACACCTGTTTCGACGACCAGTTTGCCAAGGGATTAAACTTGATCAGTTCGTGGTCAGGGGTGGAAAATGCCGTGTCCACTTCGATTACGGGGACCCGCGCTCGCGTTGAGGGGCTTTGATCGCGACGTTGACCGGTGACCCACGCTTCAAGCGATGCTAAGGCTCGGCGAAGCGGCTCAACCTTGCGGATGCCGCAGCACTCTTTGTGTCCGTCACGATAAAAGGAATATAAACCTTTCTCGCGAACTAATCTTTCCACCGCCTCGGGCTGCGGCAAAAACACTTCGATCGGGATTCCGTAATGCTCCCGAACTCTTTCCACGAACTGATACGTTTCCGCGTGGAGGCGACCCGTGTCCAGCGAGAAAACACGGAACCTGCCGCCCGCTTTCACAGCCATGTCCACCAGCACCACATCCTCCGCGCCGCTGAAGCTGATTCCAAGACGCGGAGAATAGTTCTCAATGGCCAGTTTCAGTATTTCCCAGGGCTCGCTCTGGGCATAGGATTCTGCAAGCTGGGTAATCTTAGCAGCATGAATCGGCATATCGTCTATCTTCCTTCCTTTCGTAAGATTGGGCTTCGTTCGGGCGGCACGCGCCAAGAGCGCCCACCGCGGCTTTACGGGTGAGGTTGCCGGAGTTTGAACGCGGCGCGGCAGGTTAACCTGTTCCTTGGGCGCGAAACGCCTCGTGGAGAACCTGAGCAACCTCGGGGCGAGTAAACTCGCGCGGCAACTGGCCGCCGTCGCGCAGAATGGCGCGCACCTGGGTACCACTCAGAATGACGCGTGAGTCCGACCGGTGGCCGCAGGTCTTCGGTGAAGCGATGCCCTCGCAACTTCGGCAAACAACATAT
>JAJYNF010000226.1:15682-17363 GCA_021786455.1 Acidobacteriota bacterium | reverse complement strand
GTGCCGGAAATCACTCCAGCGGCCATGGCCAGAAAAATCCACAACGTCAAGTAGCGGTCTAGAGCCGAGAGCCTACGGGTGACAGTTCTCAAAGTGGCAACCTCCGCTGCGGGAGAATTCAGCCGTTTCGCCTTGCCGTTGCCGAAGGCTTGCGCGCTTTAATGAAGGCGCTCATAAACTTCCCGTCCACCATCGGCGCGGCCGCGTTGAAGTCAATTCCCGAACCAGCCAGCAGCTCGCGAGCGTCCTCGGCGCGGTAAATCCGTGTGGGCTCAATCTCGATGTCCACAAAGCCGGCAGCCTTGAGCTTCGCGCGGTACTCCTGTTCTTCCAGCGCGCCGGCCACGCAGCCCGCCCAAAGCTCCAGGCTGCGCCGAATCTCAGGAGGAATTTCGCCGCGGACAACGACATCCGACACGGCAAATCGCCCTCCCGGCCTCAGCACCCGAAACGCCTCGCGCAACACCTTGTCTTTATCTGCCGACAGGTTGATGACGCAGTTTGAAATCACCACGTCCACGGAGCGGTCGGGCAGCGGGACATTCTCGATTTCGCCCTTCAGGAACTCGACGTTCGCCAGGCCGGCCTTCCGTTGGTTCTCACGCGCCAGGGCAAGCATTTCATCGGTCATGTCGAGGCCGTAAGCTTTTCCGCCGGGCCCCACTCGCCTCGCCGAGAGCAGAACGTCAATGCCTCCGCCGGAGCCCAGGTCGAGCACGGTCTCGCCGGGGCTGAGCTCGGCAAGCGCCGTCGGATTCCCGCATCCGAGCGAAGCCAGCACCGCTTCGCCGGGAAGCTCCGCCGTTTGCGTCGCGTCATAAAGCTCGCGCGTAATGGGATCCGACTGCGCTATCCCGGTCGCAGCCTTCGAACCGCAGCATGAGCCTTTCGGCTCGGACTGCATGACGCGCAGCGCCGCCTCGCCGTATTTCTTCTTTACAACTTCGTGAATATTTTGCTCGCTCATCAGCTCTTCCTTTCTCGCTCAGCTTTGGAGGACTTGGCGATGGTGACAAGGTCGCTCGGTTCGATGGCCTTGTTACGCGTGCAGCACTCGGCATACAAGAAGTTGATGATTTCCTCGAGCGCCTCCGTATTGGCCGTGTACCACAGAAAAGTGCCCTCGCGCCGAACTTTCACCAGCTCTTCAGTTCTGAGCTTTTCGAGATGGTGCGAAAGCGTGGAAGCCGGAATCCCCAGCTCTTCCTGGATTTCACCGGCGGCCAGGCCCTGCGGGTGAGCCGTCAGTAAAAGCCGCACAATTCGCAGCCGGGGCTCGGCGCCCATGGCGGCAAACATCGCCGCGTAACGAATGACCTGTTCGGTGTCCCTAGCTTTGAACATATTTCGATTCTACCGGAAATATAGAATGTTGCAAGTCCTTTCGTAGCGTTCTAAAATCACTTGAAGCTCTGCCTTGTTGTCGTGGGCTATCCTGGTTAAGATGCAGGCATGGAGAAAACACCACATCCAATCCCCTACCAGGGGAGCAAGCGCCTGCTGGCTCCGGCGATTCTCAAATATTTTCCCAAGAATCCGGTCCGTCTGATTGAGCCTTTTGCCGGGGCGGCTGCTGTTTCCCTAAAAGCTGCCCAGAGGCAGAAAGCGTCAAGTATCCTCTTGAACGACATTAATGAGCCACTCATGCGCCTTTGGGAACTCATCATAGATTCGCCAGGCA
>JAJYNF010000226.1:2086-15672 GCA_021786455.1 Acidobacteriota bacterium | reverse complement strand
GGGTCAGCCTATGAAAAACTCTGGAATCTGCAACTAGGCGGGGAGAGGCAGTTCTACGACGCCGTGCGCGAGCGATTCAACCGAGGACATGCGCCGGAATACCTTCTCTACTTACTGGCCCGCTGTGTCAAGGCGTCGGTTCGATACAACGCAAATGGCGAATTCAACCAGAGTCCTGATAACAGGCGAAAAGGCATGGACCCGCAGACAATGCGTTGGCATATTGAGGGTGCCTCCCGCCTGCTAAGAGGCAGAACATCGATTAGCGTCGGGGACTATCGCCACGCCCTCCAGAAAGTCGATCCCGTCGATCTGGTGTACATGGACCCTCCCTACCAAGGCGTTTCCCTCAACCGAGACCCCAGGTACATCGGCCTGCTGAACTTCGATGATTTTACCGCGGCGCTCAACGACCTAAACGAAAGGGCGATTTCCTTTATCGTCAGTTACGACGGCAGGAGCGGAGATAAACGCTATGGCAGGCTCATGCCCGACAGTCTCGCCTTAACTCACATTGAAATTGAGGCTGGCCGTTCATCGCAAGCAACGCTTCTTGGCCGAAGCAACATTACGTACGAATCTTTGTACCTTTCCCCTGCGTTGGTCGAACGGATCGGGCCCGTCCACAGCAGGCACTTGACCCTCACGCCAAAGCAGATTAGTCTTCTGGCGCAAGATGCCACATGAAAAACTACCACCCGGACTTCTCTTATGCCTTAGAGCCGTCACCGCCAAACGTCCGCGTACCGTTATCGAGCACATTCTAAAGCACGGCCACGTCACAACCCAAGAACTCCGGGACAGATACGGTTATAATCACCCGCCAAGAGCCGCCAAGGACGTTAGAGACCAGGGAATTCCCCTTGAGACATTTAGAGTGAAGGGTCCGGACGGCAGGAGCATCGCAGCCTATAGATTTGGGGACCTCTCAAAGATACGTAGGGGCTTCATCGGTGGGCGGCGGGCATTCCCGAGGGAACTTAAGAAGAAACTCGTACAGCGCCACGGAAGCCGCTGCCACATTTGTTCGACTGAGTTCGAGGAACGATACCTTCAGATTGACCACAGAGTTCCGTATGAGGTTGCCGGCGATGTTGCCTTCGACGAAAACGACATCGCGTCCTACATGCTTCTCGACGGCTCGTGTAACCGCGCCAAATCTTGGTCCTGCGAGCATTGCCGCAATTAGACGGAACTAAGGTCACCCGCAAAGTGCCGATCATGTTACTGGGCGTCACCGGAAGGTTACGACCATATCGCCATGCAGGACGCTAGGCGATTGGACCTTACTTGGCTTGGCGAGGAAACGTCCGTATATGATCGGCTCCATAACGGTGCTCGCGCCGCCGCAGAGCCTATGCCGCAGTTTGTAAAGAAAGTCTTGCGGCTCGCCATCACCAAAAAGTAGCGCTGTGGGATAATGCCTTGCTGTAGTCTATCCCCACGCTCTTGAAAATCTAGCAAACCTATATAATACCGTCCATGGAGGCCGCGGGACTCCATCAAAACAGGCGCGCCCCGGCAATGCGGGAATTCGCGGCTCGCCGGCGCGTCGGAGGCTCAATCCGCAACCCAGAAACCCGCTCGCCGCTCCGGGGCCGCCCTCGCCCGCCGCAAAATTCCATTGACACTTTTCCCGAAGATTTGCTACTTTACGGCCTCTTCGACAAGGCGGGACGCTTCGCGCCAGCCGCGGCTCCCCGTGGACATTCCGCGGCGGCCAACGGCCCCGAACCAGGTGAGACGTCCAGATGTTTGTTCCAAAGAGAATGTTTCTAACCAAAGGAGTCGGCAAGCACCGCGAGAAGCTGACCAGCTTTGAGCTGGCTTTACGTTCGGCGGGGATTGCCGCATGTAACCTGGTGCGCGTTTCGAGCATTTTCCCTCCGCGCTGCAAATTAATTCCGCGCAACGAAGGGATCAAGGAACTCGAGCCCGGCCAGGTGACCTTCGTAGTGATGAGCGAGAACTCAACGCGCGAGCCACACCGGCTGATTGCCGCCTCGATCGGCGTGGCCATGCCGGCCGACCGCAACACCTTCGGATATCTTTCCGAACATCATTCGTTCGGCGAGACCGAAGAGGTTGCCGGAGAATACGCCGAGGAACTGGCGGCGGAAATGCTGGCCACGACCTTGGGGGTCGAATTCAACTCCGATCAGAGCTGGGACGAGAAAAAGGAGATTTACCGAATCTCGAACAAGATCGTTCGCACCCTGCACCATACCCAATCTGCGATCGGCGACAAGCGCGGATTCTGGACCACGGTTCTGGCCGCCTCTGTCCTGCTGGGCGTGGATGAGTAAGCCTTTCGCGGCGTGCGGGTAGCAGCGTTTCCGATCGGGGAATCCTCGACGGTCCGGGGAAGACTTTTCCCTTCACTGAGAGAACTAATGCAAAAACACGAAATTCTGAGTTCACCAACTCGGCCAATCCAAATTGACGATCGCAAGAACGTCGGGTCCTTGCTCGAAAAAATGCAGGGCATCTCCTTCCAGGGGCGCAACCTCGCCATCGCCTATCATATTTGGAAAAAAATGTTGGCCGACCGCACCATGATCATGATGGGCATGTCCGGCGCCATGGTCCCGGCCGGCATGCGCCGGCTGGTCGTTTACATGATCAAGAATCGGCTGATGGATTGTCTGGTTTCGACGGGCGCCAACTTTTTCCACGACATTCATGAGACCCTCGGCCATTTCCACTTTCAGAGCTCTCCGGCGATGGATGACGTCGAGTTACAGAAGAACCTGATTGACCGCATGTATGATACGCTCGCCGACGAAGAGGAATTCCGCGACGAGGATGCCTATATAGGCCGCTTCGCCGCTTCCCTCAAAGCCTCGCGCCCTTATACCACGCGCGAGTTTCTTTACCTGCTTGGCCGAGAAATCAGCCGGCACGCGAAGGAGGATGGAATCGTCACGGCAGCCTACAAAGCTGGGATTCCGCTCTACTGTCCCGCCATCGGCGATTCTTCAATCGGCATCGGCATCGCCGAGAATCGCCACTTGGGAAAGAACAATTTCACTTTCGATGTCATCGGCGATGTGCTCGAAACGGCCCACCTGGCCGCTCAATCTCCCGCCAGCGCCGTGATCTACTTTGGTGGTGGCACGCCCAAAAATTTCGTCCAGCAAAGCGAAGTGACGGCGACCTTCATACGCAAGTCGCACGAAGGACACCAGTACGCCATCCAAGTTGTTACCGACGCTCCTCACTGGGGCGGCCTTTCCGGCTGCACCTTCGAGGAGGCGCAAAGCTGGGGGAAAATCGCCCACGACGCCAGTATCGCTACCTGCCACTGCGATTCCACCATCGCCATGCCGATTTTGGTCACGGCCATGTCGGAAAATGAAGACCTTATTCGCGGGCGCAAAAAGCCGGTGTTCAAAATGGGGCGGAAACTTACCTTCAAGTTTCCGAAATGAACACGGGAGCGCGCTGGGCGAACGACGCCTCTTGGCGTGGACGGCCAGCGATAATCGGACGCCACCGCAATGGCGACCGCAGCGCCCGGAGCACAGAAAGCAAGTCTCTTCTAAATTTGGTGGCAGAAAAGCAAGCGCGCCGGTAAAATGTTTCTTCCGGCGAGCGGCAGAACCGCGAGCGCGCCAAGGCGCGAAGGCGATGGCTACATACGATCTGGAAACGGTTCCGGCTCGCCCGTCATCTCAAAACAGTGGGAGGCTTTTATGCAACGTCTGATTCCCGCCCAATCGAACGGCAAGTTTCAGCAAGTGGTCGCCTCGGGCACGATGCGCTTTCTCGATTTTGCGCGCATTCAGTTCCGCAAAGGCGAACCTCACGCCGGCCGCACTGAAGCGCGCGAGGCAGTCATTGACGTTTTTTCCGGCACGGCATCGGTGACGGTCACGAGCCCTTCAGGCACGATGACTTTTTCGAAAGCTGGATCGCGCGACGATGTCTTTTCCGGCCCGCCGGTGATGGTTTACGTCCCGCCGCAATCCACCTATACCGTGACGGCGGTCTCCGACCATTTGGATCTTGGAATTTTTAGCGCGCCTTCAAAGGCCACAGCGCCGCCCGTGCTGCTCGAAGGCGCCGCCGTCAAGGCGAATGTCGCCGGGCGGGGCAACTGGCAGCGAACGGTTTATTCCGCTCTCGACACCAGCACTCCCGCCGAGCGTCTGCTGGCTGGCGAGACCTTGAACCCGCCAGGGAACTGGTCCAGCTATCCGCCTCACAAGCATGACCGCAAGAATCCCCCCAACGAAGCCGTGCTCGAGGAGATTTATTTTTTCCGCATCAAGCCGTCTCAGGGCTTTGGATTCATCTACACCTATACGGCTCCGGGTGATCCCGACGGTTTTTCCAACGTCTATGTCGTGCACGACGGCGACACAGTGCTTTTGCCTAAAGGCTATCATCCCGTTGTCGCCGCGCCTGGCTACGAGCTCCATTACACCTGGGTGCTGGGTGGCGAGGAGCGGCGCTACGGCGCCTGGGCCGACGACCCCGCGCACGCTTGGGTGAAGCAGGCGTAGTCTGTTGGCGGCGGCGCGAGCCCGTGACAGCCGCCATGAGCATAGACAAACCGCGGGCGCCATCATAAAATGCGGGGCCGCGAAGCGAGACATGCGAATCTCTTTCACCTACCCTGACGTTCCGCCGGTCGAAATTCCAGATTCCAACCTAATGGCGGTTCTCGAGCCCGCGCGGATCGAGCCACCCAAGCCCGTCGAGCAACTGGCCGACCAAGCGCTCGACCATCCCGTCGGCGCGAAGCCGCTCGAACAACAACTCTCCGCCGGCTCGCGCGTTCTGATACTGGTGGATGACATCACTCGCCAGACGCCCGCCGTGCGCCTGCTGCCAGCGATCTTGAAGCGCCTTCAGGCGGCCGGTTGCTCCCGCAAAAACATCCGCATTCTTATTGCCGCCGGCACGCACGCCCGCATGACGCGCGAGGAAGTCAATAAGAAACTCGGCCCTGATACACCGAACGATTACGAAGTTCATCTCCATCACTGGCGCGACGAAGAAAAGTTGCGTGAGATCGGAGCGGCCCCTGACGGCACGCCGATTCGCGTCAACCGCATGCTGGGCGAAGCCGATTTCGTCATCGGCGTGGGCCAGATTGTTCCGCATCGCGTCATGGGCTTTACGGGCGGCTCGACCATTGTTCAGCCGGGCGTTTCCGGCCCTGAAATTACGGGTTATACCCACTGGCAGAGCGCGCTTTTCGCGGGCAGCGAGATTTTGGGCATCGCTGACAATCCCGTGCGCCTCGAAGTGGAACAAATCGCCCGTCAGGCCGGTCTGCGCTTCATCGTCAACGTCGTCATGGACGCCGAGGAGCGCGTCATCCACGTGGTTGCCGGTGATCCCGTTGCGGCGCATCGCTTAGGCGCGCGGCATTCCCGAACCATTTACGGCGTCCCTCAGCCACGCTTCGCGGACATCGTGATTGCGGAATCCTATCCCGCCGACTACGACCTCTGGCAAGCGGCGAAAGGCATCTATTCTTCCGAGCTTTCCGTCGCCCAGGGCGGTGTGGTGGTGCTCGTCACTCCTTGCCCCCACGGAGTCTCCGACGAGCACCCGGAAGTCGAAGACCTCGGCTATCACGGTCTCGACGAAGTCAGGAAAATGGTCGAGCGGAAGGCCGTCACCGACCTCGTCGCCGCCGCGCACCTGGTCCACGTGGGCCGCGTCATTCGCGACCGCGCGCGCGGCATCATGGTTTCGCCCGGCATCCGGCCGGAGGTTCAGCGCCACCTGGGATTTCAATGCGCCTCAACGCCCCAGAAGGCTTTGGAAAAGGCGTTCGAGCTCGTTGGCCGATCCGCCGGCGTCGTCGTGCTGCGTCACGGCGGCGATGTGCTGCCGCTCGTCACCTCAACTGCGCGGCCCCAAGGCGCCTGAGAGGACATTTCATGGCTCAAACCGCCTCTTCGGTGGCGCCCTCGCGGCGCGTCGTGCGTGGTTTTCGCTGGTACATTTGCCTTTTGCTTTTCTTTGCCACGGTGATTGCCTACGTGGACCGCGGCGTCATCGCCTATCTCGAAAAGTTTCTTCAAACCACGATCGGCTGGAACAGCATTCAGTACGGCTATATGACGGCCGCCTTCCAGGTCGCCTATGCCATCGGTCTGGTTTGCGCCGGCCGCTTTACCGACGTTTTTGGCACTCGGCGCGGTTTCGCCTTCGCCATCACGCTTTGGAGCTTCGCCGCCATGCTTCCCGCCGCCGCGCACACCGCTTTTGCCTTTGGCGTGGCGCTGTTCATCCTGGGGCTTGGCGAAGCCGCCAACTTTCCTGCTTGCATCAAGACAGTCGCTGAGTGGTTTCCCAAGCGCGAGCGCGCCCTCGCGACGGGCCTCTTCAACTCCGGCTCGAACGTTGGCACCATTGTCGTTCCACTCGTCGTGCCGTTTCTCACGCTGACCTTCGGCTGGCGCTGGGCCTTCATCGTCACCGGCTCGTTCGGATTGGTCTGGCTGGCGCTGTGGCTGTGGCTATACGCGAAGCCGGATCAACACCGCTGGTTATCGCCGCAAGAACTGGCGCTCATTGAGGCGGACCGCGAACCCAAGGTTGCCTCGGTTCCCTGGCGGCGTTTAATTCCCAAACGGGAAACATGGGCGTTTTCGATTGGCAAGTTCCTGACGGATCCCATTTGGTGGTTTTACCTGTTCTGGCTGCCTCGATACCTTCAGGGAACTTTCCATTTGAACCTCACCCAGAGCGAAGCCCCCGTGGTCGCCATTTACGTCATCTCCATCGCCGGCAGCGTGGTCGGTGGATGGCTCCCGGCGGCCTTTCTCGGGCGTGGCCGCACGGCGAATTTTGCGCGCAAAACGGCAATGCTGATCTGCGCCCTGGCGGTGGTGCCGGTGGTTTCAGCTCCCTATCTTCATCACCTTTGGCTGGTGGTTGGGGTGGTGGGTATTGCGGCGGCCGCGCATCAAGGATGGTCGGCAAACATCTTTACCTTGCCGTCGGATACGTTCCCCAAGGCGGCGGTTGCCAGCGTCGTGGGTATCGGCGGAATGTTCGGCGCGATTGGCGGGGCGCTCATGCAAGTGGTTACCGGCTTTGTCGTTCACCAAACCCACAGCTACCTTCCCCTCTTTATCGTTGCCGCGTCAGCTTACCTTGTGGCGCTGCTGGTAATCCAGCTTCTCTCGCCTCGCCTTGCGCCTGCGAAGCTCAACGCGTAGGCTCGCGGGTCCCATCCTTTGCGCCTCTGCGCCTTGGCGTGAGGCTACTGCGGGCCGAATCCCTCCTGCGCCGCGCCGCCCGCGGAACAAGAGGTTTTGAACTCTTCGGAGTTTCATGTATCCTTCCGCCAGCCGTTTGTTGGAGGGAACGCTTTGGATTCCGCCGCCAGTGCCAGCCCGTTGACCCCGTCCGCCGACCACTCCATCGCGGTCACGAACGCCCGTCGCTGGGCGGTGGTCTCGCTTTTGTTCATCGCCTCGATCATCAACTATTTCGACCGCGCCACCATTTCTTTTGCTTTGCCGCTCATCTCGCGCGATTTCCATTTGGGCCCGGCCAGCGAGGGCCTCCTGCTTTCGTCATTTTTCTGGTCTTACACGCTGATGCAGCTACCGATCGGCGCCTTCGCTGACCGGCTCGACTTGCTCTGGATTTATGCCGCCACCTTCGCGCTCTGGTCGCTGGCGCAGGGCCTGACGGGTCTTGCCGCGAGCCTCGCCGTGCTGATCGCCCTGCGCATGGTTCTCGGCATCGGCGAATCCATTTATCTTCCGGGCGGGACCAAGATCGTTAGCCTCTTATACAACCGCAATGAGCGCGGCGCGCCTTCCGGTTTCTTCGATTTCGGCACGCGCATCGGCATCGCCGCTGGCGGGTTGGTGATGCCGCTTCTGCTCGCCCGCTTTGGATGGCGCTGGGCTTTTGTCGCCGTGGGCGTTCCGGCGCTCGTCTGGCTCATTCCGTGGTTTGCGGTCTTTCCTGCCCGCGCCGTCCGCGAGCGCGCCCGAGCCGCTCGCGCGTCGCTCCCTCGTCTCGGCGGACGCCGCCATTTGCGGTTTAATCGCAATCTCCTGGGAATTTGTCTCGGCTTCTTTTGCTTCGACTACTTCTGGTATCTCATGGTGACTTGGCTGCCTGACTATCTCTACGTCGAGCGCCATTTGAGCATCGTCAAGGCCGGACTTTACGCCGCGCTGCCTTACGCCGTCTTCGGCGTCTCGGAGCCTCTGGGCGGATGGATCGCCGATCGGCTCATCCATCGCGGCTGGGATGAAACTCGCACGCGCAAAGGGATTGTCACCGTCGGATTCCTTTTTGGCTTGCTCATCATTCCCGCCGCTCGCGTCCGCACCGCTCACGAAGCCTTGGCGCTCATCGTCGGCGCGGGCTTCGTCGGCCTTTCGACCGCCAACTTGCTCGTTATCTTGCAGAGCTGCGCGCCGCCCGGCGAAGTCGGATTGTGGACCGGCTTTGAAAATTTCGCCGGCAACATCGGCGGCATCCTCGCCCCGCTCGTCACCGGCTTTCTGATTAAGTGGTCAGGGTCGTTTTTGCCCGCCTTCATTCTTGGCCCTGCGATTTTGCTCAGCGGCCTGTTTTCCTATTGGTTCATCGTCGGCCGCCTCTCGCCGCCGGTAGCCGCAACGTCGTCATCGCCGCATTCATAGATGCATTTCGCTGTGGCGGCTCACCGACCGGTAGCCACGGCAGCGGTTTTGTGCCTTGGGCCTTCGGGGACAGAAAAACTCGCGCGCCGGTCGCAGCGCCCACCTTTAGGTGGGCACCTGCCTTCGCCGCTGGCCCACCGCGTCACCCGGCGGCAGCCGTCCGCCGCGCGGTTGTGCTATAACTCTTCAAGCGGGAGGGGCAAGTGATGAACAAACCTTCCAAGGCCGATGAGCTCGTCAGCCTGGCGCAGGCGGAATTCAGCGGCCTGAGCGAAGCTGAGCTGAGACTACTGCGCGCGGCGGCGAATGGCGGACAGGCCGTGTGCGGACCGAGCAACAATTTTAATGACGCATCAAATGACCCCGCGAAGTCCGACGGGTGGGGCGTGGAGCGCGAGATTCGCGCCGAGCTCCTGCGCTGGCTTTGCCTTGACCGCGAGGCTTCGAGCCGCGTTGACCCGGCAGGATTGCAGGTCCTCGGGGCAAAGATAACGGGGGCATTGAACCTTTCCTTCGGCAGCGTGCCGTTTCCGCTTGGCCTCTTTCGCTGCCGCCTCCTCGAGCCCGCCCAGCTCCGCTCGACTCAGATTCCCGCCCTCTATCTTAACGGCAGTCGGACGAAGTCAATATTTGCCGACGGCGTGAATGTGAAGGGCAGCGTTTTTCTCCGCCAGGGCTTTACGGCGGAGGGCGAGGTGCAGCTCCTTGGCGCGCAAATCGGCGGCAACCTCGAATGCAGCGGCGGCGCGTTCAAGAACGCGAGGGGCAAGGCGCTTAACGCCGACGGGGCGGAGGTCAAGGTCAGCGTTTTTCTCCGCCAGGACTTCACGGCGGAGGGCGAGGTACGGCTCCTTGGCGCGCAAATCGGCGGCAACCTCGAATGCAGCGGCGGCGCGTTCAAGAACGCGGGCGGCAAGGCGCTTGACGCCGACGGGGCGAAGGTCAAGGGCAGCGTTTTTCTCCGCCAGGGCTTCACGGCGGAGGGCGAGGTGCTGCTCCTTCGCGCGCAAATCGGCGGCAACCTCCAATGCGATGGCGGCGCGTTCAGCGCGTTGAGCGCGGAAACAGCGGTTATCAAGGGAGGCCTCTTGTGGCGGCAGATCGCCAACCCCCAAAATGCGAAGCTCAACCTCATTAACGCTTCAGTCGGCGCAATTGTGGACGACGAGGCAAGCTGGCCGAAAGCGGGCAATCTCGCGCTCGACGGATTTGTGTATCAGCGCTTCTCGGGACGGAAGACCCCGAAGGACGCCAAAAAGCGGCTCGAATGGCTCGATCGCTTAGACGAGTTCAGCACGCAGCCCTACCGCCAACTCGCCAAGGTGCTGCGAGAGACCGGCGATGAGCGAGGCGCGGATCGCGTCCTCTACGAAATGGAGCGGCGGGCGTGGCAGCGCGAAGCGGAGTTGGCGATCCAGGAAGGCCAGAGAGACGGACGGGTGGCCGCCCGCGCCCGATTCCTAAGCTGGTGGCTCCGCGCGAAGGCGTGCATCCTGCGGATTACCATTGGCTACGGCGTTTATCCCCTGCGCGTTTGGGAGGCGCTCGCTTTCCTGGTGGCGCTGGGCTTTTCCTTGTTCCACCTCGGCTATTTTCGCGGGGCGATGACGCCCGTGGCTTCGAGCGCGGCCGGGCAAACGGCTTATCTCTTCTTCAAGTCGCACGGGCGCAGGCCGGACGGCTATCCGGCATTCAACTCGCTGGCTTATTCGGTTGAGAACACCATCCAGGTGCTGAGACTGGGTCAAAGCCGCTACTGGGCGCCTGATCCGAGCCCGCCGACCGGACGGCCGTTTCCGGCGTTCTTACGCTGGTTCCGGTGGTTCCAGATTGTTGCCGGCTGGGTGCTGGTGGCGCTGTTCTTGGCAGGTGTCACCGGCATTGCGCGGCGGCGGGAATGAGGCTTGTAGCGGCGGGCTTCAGCCCGCCACATGCCGCCGCTCATAGAGCAGCGCTCCAGTGAGCAGCCCGTGCTCGGCCTCTAACCCGCATTTGTTTCCCGCACGGTCCGCTCTTATATCGCGCGGCGCGCGCCCAACGCTCGCGGCCAACCGGCAAAGTGTGAAATACTGTGAGCCGATGACCGCAATTGAGGAAAACGTTCCGCTCAAGCCTTACACGACTTTCAAGATTGGCGGCCCGGCTCGTTATTTTGCGACTGCTTCCACGCCGCAGCGATCACGGCCGTGGATCGTCTGCGTCCCCGGGTTTCTCCCCTCGCCTACCCTGTGCTGAAGCACGGCACGGGAGCGATGGAGAAAAACATCGAGACGGTGATCGGTCGAAGGTTCAATCGTTGGGGAATGCGCTGGACCCGGCGCGGCGCTCATCGCCTGCTTAAGCTCCGCCTCTGGATCGCACGGAGAGGAAAAGATTGGTTCGAAGCCTTGTATTCTCGCACGCCTCAACTGACAAATGCTTGACACAACCGTTCCAACGCTCTGCCGGCCGCAGAACGTCAGCGCGCTCTGGGCGGGGATGCCAGCAGCCCTGGCGGATGCAGTTCAGCTCTTCGTCAATAAACCAACTCATGTAGCTCCCCGTTTGCACCTGGGATTTCGTGTTCAGGTCCTACGCGCCGCTTCCTTGGCAGGCCCTGCCGGTACAGTTGGCCCCATTGACGGTCCCGGCATTTTACTTGTCGAACCCGCCAAGCTTCAAAATGAGTTGCTGGCGGCGAGCGTCTCTGTGAGGCAGCGGGAAGCCCAGCGCGTCACAGCCTCCGGGGCTACGTTTTCGGCGCCGCTTTCGAGGGCCGCAAATTGGACCGCTAGGTTGCCGACCGTAGAACTTTCGACCGCCGTGCGCCGCAAATCTTTTCCCGTCCGCTCGGCGATCAGGCGATTGAGCAGCGTATTTTGACTGCCCCCGCCAACGACGTAAAGCCGTTTGAATTGCCGGCCCGTGACGGCCTCGAGCGCGCGCAGCACCTCCGCATAACGCGCCGCCAAGCTGGCGAAGATGACGTTGGCCAACTCGGGGGCATGGGCGGCCTCTTCGGGAATCGGCGCGTGGCCAGCTTGGACGAGCTCCCAATTGATTTTGGCGGGCATCCGGCCGGGAAGAATCAACTCCGGCGCGTCCACGTGGAAGGTCTTTTCGGAGATCGGCCGGCGCTCGCATTCGGCGAGCAGGTCAGGAAGCGTCCACGACGGCCACTCGCGCAGGCATTCTTCAATCAACCACAGGCCGTTGATGTTCTTCAAGAACCGAATGCGGCCTCCGACGGCGCCCTCGTTGGTGAAATTTTCCCGGAGTCCGGCGGAAGTAATGCACGGCGACTCCAGCACGGTACCGAGTAACGACCATGTTCCCGAACTCAAGAACGCCCAGTCAATTCCCTCTGCGGGAATGCCTGCAATCGCCGAAGCCGTGTCATGGCAGGCGGGCGCGATCACTTGCGTGGCCTGAAAGTGCGGCAGCGAGTGAATCTCGCCTCCAAGCGGTCCCAGGCGCGCTCCCGGGAACACGATCGGGGGAGCGGCTGCACGGTCAAGTCCCAGGTTGTTAAAAATTTCATCGCACCACTCTCGCGTCCTTGCTTCGAGAAGCTGCGTGTGCGTCGCATTAGTGTATTCGGAGACGCCCGCTTCATGGCGAGACCCGGCTAAGCGGTAAGAAAAATATTCAGGAAGGTTCAACCAGCGCGCGCCCGGTGGCAAACCCTCGCGCTGGTCGGCCCAAAGCTGGTACAGGGTATTGAAGCGGAGAAACTGAATCCCGGTGAGCTCATAGATTCGCTCGCGCGGGATGCGCTCCCAAACCTCCTGCATGGCCTGTTCCGTGCGCGTATCGCGATAGCAAAATGGGTCGCCGAGCGGCCTGCCCGCCGCATCGAGCCGAACATAATCCACCGCCCATCCGTCCACGCCGACGGAATCAATCGGCCCCGCGGAAATCTCCGACGCCCGCCGAAGGCCCTCCTCCACGCCTCGAACGAGCCGCTCAAGTTCCCAGTAAAGATGGCCGTTGCGCTCGCCCGGGTGGTTGGCAAAACGATGCACCTGTTGCGCGCGAACCGCCCGGCCGTCCCATTCCGCCAGCGTGACGCGGCAGCTTCCTGCTCCCAAATCTATGGCGATCGAGCGCAACGTTTCCATGAAAGTGCGTGCGAGGCTTGGCACGATCTTTCCGAGGGACCAAGCTAGCGGAGAAAAGCTTCCGTCAAGCCGCCGTCCACCGGGAACAGATGTCCCGTCGTGCAGCGCGAACGCTCACTGGCAAGAAACAGGATCGCCTCCGCGCAGTCGAGCGGATCGATCGGCTCGTGAGTCAGCGTGCGCTGGGCATAAAAGCGGGCCAGTTTATTCCGCAACTCTTCGGTCGGCTCGTCCGGGCCGTGCGCGATTTTGTATTTGGCCAGCGAAGCCAACACGCGCTCGCGGGGAAACATGGTTGAACCCTTCACCACCGTGGCCGGACTGATGCCGTTCACCCTCACCCTCGGGGCGAGAGCGATCGCCAGTTCCCTCACCAGGTGGCTCACCGCCGCTTTGCTCACGTCATAAGCCTCGCTGCCGGTCTTCGACACCACGGCGTTGGCCGAACTGGTGAGCACGATACTGCCGGACAGCTTCTGGGCACTATAAATTCCTTCCGCTTCCGAGGCCAGCAGGTGATTCCCCGTCACGTTGATATCCATGGTCAGCTTCCATTGCTCATCCGTAATCTTGCCGTCAGGAGAAGCAGGGAAGATTGCCGCGGTGTTGACGAGGATATCGATCCCTCCGAAGGTTTCGATAGCCTTGCGTAGGGCTCCGTGTACCGAATTCCGGTCGCGGATGTCCACTGCAACCGATGTCGCCGCATCCTTGCCTGCAATGTCCGAAACTTCCGCTGCCACCGCCTTCGCAGCCTCACTGTCAATGTCAACAGCGACGACATGGGCTCCCCGCTTGGCCGCCAGAAGTGCCACTTCGCGCCCGATGCCGTGCCCTGCACCGACAACGA
>JAJYNF010000226.1:0-2076 GCA_021786455.1 Acidobacteriota bacterium | reverse complement strand
CGGAGCTTTGCTTCTTCGAGCGCCCAGTACTCGATTCCGAAAGCCTCCTTCAGCGGCAATGCGACGTAATTGTGGTAAACCTCAAACGCTTCGGTGGCCGCAGCACGGCCTGCCTGCGGCAGAATTGTCGGCGGAGAGCCGCTCTCAAGAGCCGTCGCACCCTCCATCACGTGGATAGCGTTCACGTAAAACTCGCCCGTCAGCCGCGCTTCCTTCTTGTTCTGGCCGAAGCTGAACATCCCCACGCCCGGCACCAGAACCACCGTCGGATTGGGATTCCGCATCGCGGGCGAGTCCTGCGTGGCGAAGCTCCGGTAATACTCCTCGTATTCCCTCCGGTAGCCGGCCAGCGCTTTGTCCAAAAAATCCGTCAGGGCGGCCGGACTATCCTTGGCCGAATCCCAGTGGACAAAAAGCGGACGGATTTTTGTGCGCACAAAATGGTCCGGGCAACTCGTACCCAGATGCGCCAGCGCCGCGGCGTCTTTCGAATTGATGAAGCGCCGCACTTCCGGCAGGTCGCTGAAACTTCCGATCACCCGCTTATCGGCCGAAATACGCCCGCGCAGAAAAGGAAAGATTTCCGCTGCCACGTCGCGGCTATCAGGCCGCATCTCGCAAACAGCACCGCCAAACAATCCTTCGACTTTCTTCTCGACGTGCTCCAAAACAAACTGGCCCAAATGGTCAATGACCGTAATGCTGTTCAGGTAACTTTCTCGCTGCGTGTTGCCCCATGTGAAGAGGCCATGGCCGCCCAGCACCAGACCGTCGGCCTTGGGATTCTCTTCTACGGCCCGCTTCAGCATCATGGCAAGCTCGAATCCCGGTCGCTGCCACGCGAGCCAGATCAGATGGTGGTTAAAGCGGCGGTTGAATTCCTCAAGCTTTTCACGACCGTTCGCCGCCGCTGCCAGCGCCGTCGCCCAGTCCGGATGAAGGTGGTCAACGTGACGAAAGGGC
The DNA here is from genome assembly GCA_021786455.1 of Acidobacteriota bacterium. GTDB lineage: Bacteria > Acidobacteriota > Terriglobia > UBA7540 > UBA7540 > JAKCCV01. The sequence continues at coordinate 1,113 of JAJYNF010000226.1, read as the reverse complement.
AGGAATCCGTGCAGAGGCGTGTCAATGGAAGGAGCTACATGATTGACTCCGAAAGTACAGAGCGGGTAATAGCCCACCATTTCATCTTCGAACTCAACCCCGCGGTAAAGTTTTTCGAGACCGCGAAGTTTGTCAAGATAGAGCGTAGCAAACCCGGTCCGCTTGATGCTGCCCAGGTCGCCCCCGCTCCCTTTGACCCACAGGACATCCATCTCGCGCCCCTCAACAGGATCGTGCTGCTTCACCTTCGAACTCGTGTTTCCGCCGCCGAAGTTTGTAATTCGCAAGTCGGCACCCAGCAGGTTCGAACGGTAACGAAGCCTTTCGGGCTCATCCAGCGAGGAGGCGACACCTTCATCCCACAGGTCTCTCAGATAACGTAATTTTGGAGTTGATTCCGGCATCTGTACGCTCAGTTTTGGGGAAGCCCGGCGCTTAGCGCCAACTCACGCGTAACTGCTGGCGGCAGAAGCGCGTCCAGCTCGTTCGCGCGTGATGCGCTCCAGATAGCCGCTCTCGCGGAATGCTGCGAGCGGATCCTCGCCTAATCCTTTCGCGCTTCGCCACGCCCGCACCGCCGGCCGCACGTCCGTGCTGAAAGCGTCCTTATAAATATTTTCCGCGTCAATCAGCCTCTGCTCCTGCTGCGCCTTGGCGAGCGATGGGAAATCAATCAGCGCCACTTTGGCGTAAAGCTCCTGCGCCGTCATCACCGTTTGAATCATTTCTTCGATCTTGCCCTTCAAATTGTGGCTTTGATCCACCATGTACGCGATATCCGAACGGCGACCGGTTTCCCATTCGTAATAGCGAATTTCAGCGAAGATGCGGAAGACCTGATACGGATCAATCGAACCAAGCGTCAAGTCGTCGTCGGCATACCGGCGGTCGTTGAAGTGAAATCCACCGAGCATGTCTTCATCCAGCAGCCAAGCCACAATCTGCTCGATGTTCTGAGCCTGATAATGATGACCGGTGTCCACCAGAACTTTTGCCTTCGGCCCAGCCTCGCGCGCCAGCTCAAGCGCCATGCCCCAATCAGCGATGTCGGTGTGGTAGAAAGCCGGCTCGAAAGGTTTGTATTCCACCAGCAACCGCTGGCTTTCACCGAGC
>JAJYNF010000076.1 GCA_021786455.1 Acidobacteriota bacterium | reverse complement strand
GGGAGATCGCCGGCTCATCCAGGACGATGACGCGGGGGCGAGGGGCGATGGCGAGTGAGATCATCAGCATGCGCTGCTGCGCAGGGCTGAGCGCAGGCGGCCGTGCCTCCAGGTCGAGCTTCACTTGCGGCAGCTCTTTAAGCTCGCTGAAATCGGCGTAAGCGGTCAACGGCGTATAAAACCACGTGCTGGCGCTCCAATCAAATACATCGGGTTTGGTGGAGAGCCAGTAGAAATTGGAACTGACCGTTTTACCTCCGGAGTTTACGAGCCGAAGCCGAAGGAAGTAGGTTGTGCTCAATCCTTGGAGCTTGGGGAGAACAAAGACGCGGGTGCTGCTGTTCGGCGGGATATCCACCCGGCGTTCCTTGAAAAATTTCTTCGTGAGATCAAGGTTATAAACCTGAGCGGTCACCCGATAGGCGTCAAACGCGCGGTAATACGAATTGACCACCACAATCGAGCCGTCATCGTATGAATACTGCACGTGCAGCGGCTGGCAAGCCTCTTGCACGCCAAAATACCCGCCCCCCGGCCGCAGGTAGTAATCGAAAAGATGCCAGATCATCGAGGGCCAGGCGTTGTCCAGCATCCACTGAATCACTCCGGTAGAGGTGAATTTGTTGCGCCCGTAAGCCTCAAACATGGCGCGCTCACCTTCGTAAGCCATCAATTGCGCTTTCTCGACGTAATCCTTTAAGCCTGTTGCCTTGCCGTATCGAGCGTCAAGGGCGCGCGTAAATACGTCGAGGTTTTTGAACGCTCCTCCGCCGGCGTGGTAGTCCCAGAAACGATTGATGGGCCACAGGCGATCGGCTGGAAGCATCTGACGCAGGCTGGCTATCACGGGGATTGCCGGACCGGGGCTGGTTTCGGTATTGAAACCAAAAGCGCCGCCGCGCTGGTGGTCCAGGTACCAATAGGACGGCGCGACATATTGATACGGCCCGGTCATCTTGACGCCGGAAGGTCCGGTTACCGGCGTGGGAGTGGCTGAGGCCGATGAGAGGTACGGGTTGGGCCAGCGGACTTGTTGCAAGATTTTCAAGTACATCCGCTCAACCTTCGGGATAGGAGGCACGTCACTGCCGTATAGCCAAACCAGGATGCAAGCATGATTCCGCAGCCGGCGCAATTGATCCCGCTCCGAGTCCGCAGCGATTTGGTAATCCACCGGCCGCCACGTCCCCCAAAACTGCCAATGGTCGCAGCAGCACCACCCGGCCAGCACCAGGATGCCATAGCGGTCACACAGATTGAAGAAATGGTTGCCCATCAGCTTGCCTTCGAGCCGCAGGGCATTCAAGTGCATGTTGCGAACGTAGCGAATCTGGTCGGCCAAATAATGATGGCGAGGCCGGAGCATCATGTCCGGCGTCCATCCACCGCCGCGAATCAAAATTCGCCGGCCGTTGATTCTGAACAGCCGGTGGTTCTGCGCGTCGAGCGTTGACGTGATCTCTCGGATGCCAAACGTAACCACGCGTTGATCGGAAATCGTTCTTTTCCTCTCAAATTCCACCGTCAACTGCTCGAGGTTCTGCGGGCCCAAGGGATAGGGCCACCAAAGCGGCGGATGCGCGATGTTTAGTTGCGAAAATTCCCGCGGAGTAAGCATCACGCGCGTTTGCTCGGAAGGTTTCAGCCGCACTCGCCGCGAGATGGCGACCCCTAAGCTGGGGATTCGCGCCCGCAGAACGCCCGTGACGGGGCGCGAAGTCACGTTACGCAGGTCTGCGCTCACCGTCAGATGCGCGGCAGCGAGCGAGGGCAAATCCAGCCGTGTCGCGATCTGCGCGTGGCGTACCGTAACTGCGCCGCTCGAACGCAGGTAAACGCCGCGATAAATCCCCATGTCCTTGTCCGGCGGCAAGGGATTCCAATCCACAAACGTGATCGAGAGGTCGTCCGGCTTGGGGGCGTAGATTTCCAAAGCGAGAGCGTTGAGTTTCCCCGGGCGGGCCACGCCGGTGACGTCAAATTCATATTGTCGGAATATTCCCGCGACCCGGCTCGCGTCGGCGATTTCGCGCCCGTTCATCCAGATGTTCGCCTTGTAATTGATACCGTGAAATTCAAGCCAGAGGCGCCGGCCCTTCAAGGTCGCGGGCAGTTTGAATTTCGTGCGGTACCACCACGGTACGGCGTAAGGGCTATTCGCAGGCATCGGCAGATTGGAGTAGTTGCCACCGATCGGGTAATTCACCCCCGGTACGCTTCTTAGATTCGTTCCAAAATCCGGGTTCGGATATACCCGGTTCTTAACCAAGGCGGCAAAAACGGTGGACGGGATGGTGGTGGGATACCACCCGGCGGGCTTAAATCCGGGCGTCGAGATTTTAGCGCCCGTTGCTTGTACTTTGGCGGAAGATTGGATCATCCAACCCTGCCGCAAAGCCATCCGATCCGCAAGCGTCGCGGTGTGACCACTGGCCCAAACTCGCGCGCTTCCCGCCACGCTCCCAAGGACGAGCCAACCACATATCAGGACGGTCTTCATGGCCTCCCCCTTCCGCGAAGGTTCGAATGCGCCCTTCCCGAGGCTCACGCACGCCACAAAGAGCTCACTTGGGCTGGGCGCGTCCAGCCCGCCTCTCGCCGCTAAGCGATGGCGCGCAGCTTGCACGAACCTATGATTCTACGCCAAACTCTACGCGGCAGGCCGAATTCTCTCGTCGGGCGAGCCGGCTCTTTCGAGGCTCAAAACCAGGGTGGTTATCCCTTCACCAGATGCCCAGGGAGTCTCCAATTTCGGCGCAGGTCTCAATTTCTGACTGGCGATGAGCACTTTTTCGGGCAACAATAGCACATGGAGGGGCGCAAATGATAATGCCTCCCGCAGCGCGCCCAATCTCAATTGCCGACACCAATCATCCTGTTGGGAAGCTCGAAGGCTTCTTCTCAGAAACGCTCCGAGTAAAAAGTGACGCCGAGGTCGTCGCGCGAGTGGTCTCTGGACATATTCACGTCAGCGCCTCGGAGGTTGACGTGGTTAAGGCACGTGCCGCCATGCATGCTTGCCGAGGAATTCTTCCCACAAATGATCTTCGAGGCCGGCTTCGATCCT
>JAJYNF010000093.1 GCA_021786455.1 Acidobacteriota bacterium | reverse complement strand
AATCGTCATGGCGGGCTTTCCGGCGTAAAAGTCCTCGCCATAGGTGGCCAGGACATGGGCGGTTTCCGGCGTCAGGATGTCAAACCAAACGTCCGCGGGATAACTTGCCCCGCCCTGAAGGATGATTTTCTGGCGCTGAGTGGTTTGGGGATCAAAAAAGGCGTTAATAGTTTGCTATGGGTAAGGTATCGTGCTAAGCTAAGGTGGAATAGGAAAGAGACACAAGAGGAGCGAGAGCGAATGCCATTGGCCCGTGAGTCCAAGACGGAACTGATTAGCCGCTATCGGACCCACTCGAAGGACACCGGCTCGCCGGAGGTCCAAATTGCGCTTTTAAGCGAACGCATTTCGTATTTGACGGAGCATTTCCGAAGCCACCGCAAGGACCACGCCTCGCGGCGGGGCCTGCTGATAATGGTGGGCAAGAGGAAGCGGCTGCTTGAATATTTGCGGCGGCATGATGCCGGGCGCTACCAAAAGGTGATTGAGAGATTGGGCATTCGCAAGTAACGGTGTTGTGGAAGGCGAGCAGGGAATTCTCCCGCGACAAGTTTTGATTCGGAATCAAGCGGTCCGCTTCGCGCCGGAGGCGGGCCGTTTTTTGTTTAAGAGGAAGTAGGGCTGGGGGACCAGATAGCGGTGCCAAGACGCGCTTCGGGTCGATTCTAGTCTTCCATCAAGGAAATTTGCAGGGTGGCCCGATGCACCCGGTGGCCACTCAAGACGGTGTTCAAGAGAATCCGCGAAGCGCGAAAAATGGAGGCATGAGATATAACCATGGAGCAGATCAGCATTTCTTTAGGACATTCCACACTCACCCTCGAAGTGGGACGGTTAGCCAAACAAGCCAACGGCTCGGCGTATGTTCGCTATGGGGACACCGTGGTGTTGGCGACGGCATGCTCAACGGAGCCACGCGAGGGGATTGATTTTTTTCCGCTGACGGTAGATTACCGCGAATACACCTACGCGGCCGGGAAAATTCCGGGAGGCTTCTTCAAGCGTGAAGGGCGTCCGACCGAAAAGGAGATATTGACCAGCCGACTGATTGATCGGCCAATCCGGCCGATGTTTCCCGAAGGATTCAGGGACGAAACGCAAGTCATCGCCATGGTGCTCTCTGCCGACACAGAGAACAATCCGGACATTCCAGGCGTGCTGGCGGGCGCGGCGGCGCTTTACTTGTCGGACATTCCGTTTCCCACGCCGATTGCCGCCGTGCGAGTGGGCTTGGTCAATGGCCGCTTGGTGACCAATCCAACTTACGCGGAGGCGAAGTCCAGCTTGCTCAACATGGTGGTTGCGGGAACCGAGGATGCCATCATGATGGTCGAGGCGGGGGCGAGCGAAGTTTCCGAAGAAACGGTCATTGACGCCTTGCAATACGCCCAAGGTGAAATCCGCAAGGTCGTGGCTGCGGAAAAGGAACTTTTCGAGCGGCTAAAAATCCGCAAACGTGAATTTGTGCCGCCCCAGCGCAACGAGGCGATGAGAAAAGAAGTGCGAGGCAAAGTTGAGGGCGAGCTTTGGGAGGCGATGGATACTTCGCGGCGCACGAAGCTGGAGAGCGAGCGTCGGGTGAGCGAAATTCGCCAAGCGATCGTCGCGAGTTATCCGGAAGAGGACGAGAGCCGCCGACAGGCAGCCGGCGAGGTGTTCGACGCGTTGCAGGAAGAGCTGTTCCGCGAAGGAGTGCTCGCCAAGCAGCAGCGGCCGGACCGGCGCGGATTTGAAGAGGTTCGGCCAATCCAGTGCGAAGTGAGCTTGCTGCCACGGACGCACGGCTCGGCATTGTTCACGCGAGGCGAAACGCAATCGCTGGTGACGGTGACCCTGGGAACGGCGGAGGACATGCAGAGGCTGGACGTGCTCGAAGGGGAATCCTTCAAGCGCTTTATGCTGCACTATAACTTCCCTCCCTTTAGCGTCGGGGAGGTAGGGTTTTTACGGGGTCCCGGGCGACGCGAAATTGGCCACGGGGCGCTGGCGGAGCGGGCGCTGCTGGCAGTGCTTCCCGAAGAGACGGCGTTTCCTTACACCGTCCGCGTGGTCTCGGACATTTTGGAATCCAACGGATCCTCTTCCATGGCCACGGTGTGCGGCGGGTGTCTCGCGCTCATGGATGCCGGCTGCCCCATCAAAGCTCCCGTTGCCGGCATTGCCATGGGATTGGTCAAGGAAAGCCAGCGATACGCCATCCTAACGGACATCGCGGGCGCTGAAGATCATTACGGCGACATGGACTTCAAAGTGGCCGGCACGAAAGACGGAATTACAGCTCTGCAGATGGATATTAAGATCGGCGGCATCACCGCGCAGATCATGTCGGAGGCGCTGGCTCAAGCCAAAAGGGCGCGGCTGCATGTGCTCAGCAGGATGTTGGAGGCGCTGCCCTCGCCTCGGACGACGATCTCGCCTTATGCCCCGCACATTTATACGCTGCAAATCAACCGCGCCAAGATCGGGGAACTGATCGGGCCGGGCGGCAAGGTGATTCGAGGCATTGTCGAGCAAACGGGAGCCAAGATTGACGTTGAGGAAGATGGGCGTGTCAACGTGGCCTCCACCGACGAGGCAGCCGCCAACAAGGCCATCAAAATGATCCATGACCTGATGGCGGAAGCGGAATTGGGAAAAACTTATCTGGGCAAGGTGGTGCGGCTGGCGGATTTCGGCGCCTTCGTCGAGATTTTTCCCGGCACCGACGGTTTACTCCACATTAGCGAAGTGGCTGAGCATCGAATTCGGGATATCCGCGATGAGTTGAAACCCGGCGACCAGCTGCTCGTCAAGGTCATCTCGATTGAAGGGAACAAGATACGGCTCAGCCGCAAGGCCGTGTTGCGGGACCAGCGAAACGAGGCCGCGCAATCGGCGAGCGATCCGCCGCCCCCGAGTGAGGCTTCGCACGAATCTCGCTAATGGGCGCCGCTAGAAGGACGCCTGATGAGCACCAGATATTGGCTTTTGCCTCGACCGCGCGCCCAACGAGCCAGGGTCAGGCGTAAGAGTTAGGCCGCGGGGAGCTTGCCCAAAGGCTAGCCGCGGCGGGTTGCCACCTACTGAGCAAAACAGCCAGACAGGGCACAGGAGCCCGGACCGCAGCAGAGGATTGTGCTGGAACCTCGCAAATAACCACCCGGATTTTGCCGCAGCTCCTCACTGCGGCGGCGGCGAAGCAATGTAAACGGATTTAGGCTTTTCCTCGCCGCTCGGGCGGGCGTAAAATAAAGAGTGTGAATTTTCATTAGACGTCGCGCTGCGTCGGCAGGGGAAAAGGTTACACCGGGATGTTTGATTCGCTCCAAGACAAGATTCAGCAAGCCGTCAAGGGACTTCGGGGCCAGGCGAAGCTGACACCGGAATCGGTGGACGAAACTTTAAGCGAAATCCGCCTGGCCCTGTTAGAAGCCGACGTGAACCTGGAAGTGGTCAAGCGCCTTCTCGAGCAAGTTCGGGTCAAGGCGCTGGATGAGGAGATTCGTGGCAGCCTGACGCCCGATCAGGAAGTGGTTCGAATCGTTCGCGATGAGCTCATCGAGATTCTGGGCCAAGACGTTTCGTCGCTGAGCTTCTCGAAGGAATATCCGACGGTTTTCCTGATGGTCGGCCTGCAAGGGTCCGGCAAAACAACCACTTCCGGCAAACTGGCGCGATGGCTCAGCCAACGGAAGCGCCGGCCGATGCTGGTTTCAACGGACGTTTACCGGCCCGCCGCGAGGGAACAACTGGCGATTGTCGCGCGGGAAATTGGAGTCGCCTGCTTTGCCGGCGAGGGATTGAGTTCTCCCATCGAACTGGCCCTGGCGGCGCGCAAGGACGCCGCCGACCGCGGCCACGATGTGCTGATTGTGGATACGGCGGGGCGATTGCACATTGACGAAGAGCTGATGAATGAAGTGAGCGAACTGCGCTCCAAGCTCCGGCCAAGCGAAGTCTTGCTGGTGGCCGACAGCATGATCGGGCAGGACGCGGTTCGCAGCGCGCAGGAGTTCCATGAACGCTTGGGAATCACCGGCGTTATCCTGACCAAGCTCGACGGCGACGCCCGCGGCGGCGCCGCGCTTTCCATTCACTATGTGACCGGGCAGCCGATCAAGTTTATCGGCGTGGGGGAAAAGTACGACGCGCTCGAGGTTTTTTATCCGGACCGCATTGTTTCCCGCATCCTGGGCATGGGCGATTTGCTTTCGCTCATTGAAAAGGCAGAGCAGGCGATTGACCGGAACAAGGCGCTGGAAATGCACCGAAAGCTCCAGACCGACACCTTTACGCTGGCGGACTTCCGCGACCAGCTCCGCCAAATGCGGTCCCTGGGCCCGCTCGAGCAGATGATGGGCATGTTGCCGAAAGTGGGCATCTTTAAGGACGCGGCGCGCTCCCGGGTGGAGGAAAAGGAGCTGGTTCGCATCGAGGCCATCATCAATTCCATGACGGCGCAGGAAAGGCGGCGGCACGAGATGATCAACGGCAAGCGCCGCAAGCGCATCGCGCGAGGGAGCGGAACGTCGGTGCAGCAAGTGAACCAGGTGCTGCGTCAGTACGTGCAGATGCGGAAGATGATGAAATCCATGAGCATCGGCATGCTGGGACGGCAACTGAGCCGTTTGGGAGCCGCGGTGGGCTCGGAAAACAGCCCGGCGGTCAAGTGAGGCGTTGCGCTAGGAGCGCGGAAAGCCGTGAGAGTTGCAGCAGCCAAGTGCGCAGAGCGCATGAATCTTGCGCCTTGAGATTAAGAAAAGAATAAAAGGAGGTCGTTTGCTCAGAATTCGATTGGCGCGAACAGGGACGAAAAAAAAAGCCAGCTATCGGGTGGTGGTAATCGAGAGAGAGTGCGCGCGCGGAGGGCGATTCATTGAGATTGTCGGCCATTACAATCCAAGGAAGAACCCGCCGGAGCTGGCGTTGAAGCGCGAACGAGTGGAGTATTGGGTGAGCAAAGGGGCACAGCCTTCGGAGACCGTTCAGAGCTTCCTCAAAAAGGCCCCGACAGCAGAAGGGTAAACGGCTGAATGCGCGGCGGCCGGCAGGTGGCGCTTGCTCGAGTGGCTAACGAAGGCGTTCTCCTCAAGCTCAGGGTTACGGTTCAAAGGAGCGGCCGATGGAGATCAAAGAGCTGATTGAAGCCATCGCGAAAGCGCTGGTGGATTATCCGGATCAAGTCAGTGTGCGGGCTGTCGAAGGCGAGCAGGTCACCGTGCTGGAACTGCGCGTTCATCCCTCCGACCTCGGCAAGGTCATTGGGAAACAGGGTCGCACGGCGCGTTCGATCCGAACGATCCTGGGCGCGTCCGGAATGAAACTCAAGAAGCGGTTTACGCTGGAGATATTGGAGTAAGCTCCGTGGGTTCGCGCGAAGGGAGGCGGATGAGAGCGGCGAACTGCCGTCCCGAGCCCCGATGGGGCGCCGCGGCGCCGGCATCGCGAGCCTGGCCGGAAGAATGGGTTGCTATCGCCCGCGTCATGCGTCCTTGGGGCCGGCGGGGTGAAGTCCTGGCAGACCTGCTGACCGATTTCCCTACGCGATTCAAGTCGCAAGCGAGGGTTTTTCTGGAGGGCGTGAGGGCTCCCGTGAGGGTGGAGTCCGCGTGGCTCCATCAGGGGCGAGTCGTGCTAAAGTTTTCGGGCACGGACTCTATCTCCCAAGCAGAGCAATGGCGCGGGCGCAACGTGCTCATCCCACGCGAAGAACGGATGCCGCTGCCGCCGCACTGCTACTACCGCTCCGATCTACGCGGTTGCCGGGTCGTGCGTGAGACGGGACAGGGTGAAGAGATGGTGGGAACCGTGGAAGACATTGAGCCGACGGGCGGAGTTGATTTGCTTCGAGTCAAGGTGAAGGGCGGGCGAACACTGATTCCGCTCGCTGAGGATATCTGCCTTCGGATTGATATTGGAGCCAAGAAAGTCGTCATTGATCCGCCCGAAGGGCTGCTGGAGTCGAATCCGTAAGCGGGGCTGGAATGCGCCGCGCCTGGAGCGGCCTTTGGCAAGCGAGACCAAACCATGAAGTTCGACGTGATTAGCATTTTCCCGGATTTCTTCAGCAGCATCACAGGAAGCGGTCTGCTCAAGCGGGCGCTTGCGGAGGGCAAGGTCGAGATCAGGATTCACGATTTGCGCGGCTTCACGGACGACCGGCATCGCACGGTGGACGATCGTCCGTTCGGCGGCGGGCCGGGGATGGTGTTCAAGCCGGAGCCGATTTTCCGGGCTGTCGAAGCCATCCGAGCCGCGGCCGGCGAAGACGCTTTTCCCGTGATTCTGCTTTCGCCGCAGGGCAGCCTGTTGACCCAACGGCGCGTCGAAGAGTTGGCCCGGCAAAGGCAAATCATTTTGATTTGTGGCCGATACGAGGGCGTGGACGAGCGGGTGGCCGAGTATTTGGCGACGGACGAGCTTTCGATTGGCGATTACGTGTTGAGCGGCGGCGAGCTGGCAGCGGCGGTCGTCATGGAGTGCGTGACGCGGCTCGTGCCCGGCGTATTGGGTAACGCGGAGAGCGCCGAGCAGGATTCATTCGCCAGCCGATGGGCGAACGCCGAAGAGCCTCACGGCGAGCGGGGTTTGCTCGATTGCCCGCATTACACCCGGCCGGCCGATTTCCGCGGCATCAAAGTTCCGGAGGTTTTGCTGTCTGGCCATCACGAGGCCGTTCATCGCTGGCGGCGCCAGCGTTCGCTCGAAAAGACGCTCCATCGCCGGCCCGAACTGATTGAGAGATTTCCTCTGAGTCGCCACGACCGCGAATGGCTTGAAGGAATTCAGCGCGCAACTGGGCGTGCCGCGCCCCGTTAAACGCAGACCTCAAAACCGCGTCCGGCTTTCAGTCTGCGCCAATCCCATGGCCAGCAAGCCGGGCTCGGAAACGGAGAAAAACTATGAACTTATTGAATAAGGTGGAACAGGAGCAGATGAAGAAGGATTTGCCCCCCATGCAGCCGGGCGACACGGTGCGCGTGCACGTCAAGATCAAGGAGGGAGATAAGGAGCGCATTCAGGTGTTTGAAGGGACGCTGATGGCCCGCCGCCGAGCAAGTAACCACTCCTCGATTACGGTGCGGAAAATTTCTTTTGGCCACGGCGTGGAGCGCATTTTCCCGCTGCACTCACCGGCCATTGATAAGATTGAGGTGGTCCGCAGCGCGCGGGTGCGACGAGCCAAGCTTTATTATTTGCGAAACCTCAAAGGCAAGGCGGCGCGCATGCGCGAGGCGAAGACGGAATCCTGACGCGGGGATTCAGAGCTCGCGCGGCCGCGGCGAAAAACTGGCATGGACCCTAACCGGCCGATATTCCCGAGCGGGCGTCCGAACGTGGGCACGCCGGGCGCGGGTGGCAATGGAACAACGTCTCGCTCAACTTCCGCCTTGCCGCCATCCGCCGCGGCGGAGCCTTCACGGATCGAGAATTCCATGTCGCAGAGCGCGCCCGCCACGCCAGCAAACGGCGAGGTGCGGCGCAGAAGATGGGTTGCCGCCCTCATCATGGCGATCTCCATGTTGATTACGATGCTTTTGTTTCTCTACGCGGGTTACTGGCTTTATCACCAAAAGAAGCAACCGTTTTCTTCGCTTCCGCAAACTTCGCTGGGCCGGCCCGGTACGGCGAGCTTAAACCCATTAAGGAAGCTGCCGGCTGCGGATCGCTAAGCCCCGCGCGCCGCTCGAGGCGAGCCGACGCTACATCAAACTGAGCGGATCCACATCAACAACCACAGATTTCAGTGGGATGCCGAGGAGGTGGCACTCCGCGACGGTGCGGCGGAGCACTGCGTGGAGGCGAGCGCGGGAGCTCGCTTTCAGGACGAATTGGATTCGGTAAACGCCTTTTAGGCGCGCAAGCGGCGCGGGGGTGGGACCCAAAATCTTCAGCGAGCGATCCGAGGCTCCAACTTCGGAGTAAAGCTGAGCAATATCACCCGCCATTTTAGCTGCTCGCTCGATCTTCGCATCCTGAACGACCACATTGGCCAAGGCCGCGGCGGGAGGATAATGCATCATGCGGCGAAAGCGAATTTCCTTGGCAAAAAATTCCTCGTAATTTTGCCGAGCGGCCAGGCGAATCGCGTAGTGCTCGGGATAAAAGGTTTGGACGAGCACGCGCCCCGGAAGATCGCCGCGTCCGGCGCGTCCGGCGCCCTGAGTCAGAAGCTGGAAGGTACGCTCCGCGGCCCTGAAATCAGGAAGCGCCAACAGGGTGTCCGCGGACACGATCCCCATGAGCGTGACCCGGGGGAAATCGTGGCCTTTGGCGATGATCTGAGTTCCGACCAGAATCTGAATCTTGCCCTGCCGAAATTCCTGCAATATTTTCTGATAGCGCGCCGGATGGCGCGCGGCATCGCGATCAAGCCGGGCAACCCGCGCCCCCGGAAACATCTCCGCCAGTTTGACCTCGACGCGCTCCGTGCCTTCGCCAACATAGGAAAGATACTCACTGCCACAGGAGGTGCAACGCGGCGGGACCGGCGCCGTGTATCCGCAGTAGTGACAGAGCAGCCGATTTTCCCGCCGATGAAAGGTAAGCGAAATGGAGCAGTTCTGGCAGCGCTCGGTTTGGCCACAACTTCGGCACAGGAGAAACCACGAGTAGCCACGGCGGTTAAGGAGAATCATCGTCTGGCCGCCCCCGCCGAGTTGCGATTCAATCTCCTCGCGTAGCCGGCAGGAGATAGGAACCTGGGTATGAGTGCGGCGGAACTCCTCGCGCATATCTATAATTTCGACTTCGGCAAGCGGCCGGCCAGCGATTCGTTCCCTTAGCGTCAGCAGATGGTACTTTCCTCGGCGCGTATTCTCATAGCTTTCGAGGGAGGGCGTGGCGGAACCGAGCACCACCAGCGCCTGCTCCAGACGAGCCCTGACGATTGCCACGTCGCGAGCGTGGTAGCGAGGCGTCTCTTCTTGCTTGTACGTAGCCTCATGCTCTTCGTCCACGATCAGAATGCCCAAATCGCTGAGCGGAGCAAAAACCGCCGAGCGCGTGCCGAGCACTACGCGAGCTTCGCCGCGGCGAACCCGCCACCAGGTATCGTGGCGCTCAGCCGGTGTCAGCCCGCTATGCAGGACTGCAACCGCGCCTGCAAACCTCGCTGAAAAAAGCGACTGCATTGCCGGCGTGAGCGCAATCTCCGGAACCAGCATCAGAGCGGAACGGCCTTGGTCGAGGCAGTGGGCGATCAAACGCAGATAAATCTCCGTTTTTCCGCTTGCCGTGACCCCATGCAAAAGCACCGCGCTGAAGCTCCGTTGATCCAACCGCGTTGCGAGCTCGGCCACGGCGCTCGACTGCGATGCGGACAAAATCGGCAGCGATTCCAAGCAAGCCCTATCCTCTGAGGCGTCACGGCCGGGCGCCGGAGTGAAAAACTCAATGAGGCCCCGCTGGCGAAGCTGCCGAAGATGCGCGAATGAGCTTTCGGTGGTCTTGAGGAGTTGATGATGGTCCTCCGCTTGAGGCTGGCGCGCGAGCGCCGCAAGAATGCGCTGTGCCGCCGGCGACATTCGCGCCGGAGGCGAGGGAATGGGGCCGGCCAGCCGCACACCGAAAGTCTCCCTTCGGCCGCGGGGGCGGTCTTGCTCCCGAATCGCGATCCATCCTTTCTTCAAGGCGAGATCAAAGGCGCCCGAGGCGGCGAATTTGTGGCGCAGAGTTTCAACTAAAACCCCAGGGCGGTTTGCCAGGTAATCCAACAAGACTGCTTCCACGCCTTGGCGCTCCTCGCTCATGAGGCTTGAAGTAAGTTGCAACCGTTGGTTGCGACCGGCATCGGTGAGTTCGGCAACACGCGCCCGGCGCTGGCGGGGGAACAGGGGCAACATGGAACGAAAAACCTCGCCTACGGGCGCCAGATAATAGCCGGCGAGCCATTGCCCGAGTTCCACAAGGCGAAGCGGCAATATCGGCTCCTCATCCGCGACATGAAGCAACGGACGAACCTCAACGCCCGGCGCCAGGCGCGCGGCCCGGCCAAGCGCGACCCCCAGCGCGCGCCGGGTGCCCACCGGAACTTCAACGCGCTGGCCCGGTTGAACCCGGAAGGTGGAGGGAACAGAGTAAGTAAGGGCATGCGGAATCGCGCCGAAGACCGCAACACGGACCCATCGAGGCGGCTCTTCTTGAGCAAGCTGGCGAGAGTCGGCGTTGGGTTTCTCGGCCATTTTGCGATTCTAACAAGGCAATGTGGGTTATGCGCCGGCAAGCACCCAGACATCGCCAAAGGCTCACATTAGACAAAACGAGCAGGGCGGCGACTGGCCAAGAGGTCGGAGTAGAGGTTGCCAAGGCGCTCGAGCATGCGGACGGCGCCCGGAAAATTGCGACGATTGATGTGTTCGATGTTCAGGCCGAGCGGCGGCGGATCGGGAGGAAGATTGTCGAGCACATCCATCAGGATCGTCTGAGCCAGCTTGAGCGACGGTTCAAAGGCGCGGCCAGAGGAATTGGCGTGCTCGCCAGAAACAAGATACGCATCGAGATCGGAGGGCACATCGGCGCCGAGCCAGCGCAGGAACTCGATGTCACGCTGCGTGGTGACCGGCGCAAAGCTCAGGAAAATTCGCGCTTCCAGCCCATTGAGCCGCTGGATCAGCCAGACGATGTCATTGGAATCAAACAGCACCTGAGTCGTAAAGAAGGAGAGCCCCGCATGCGCCTTGCGTCGGATGCGCTCTGCCTCTTGCGCCCGCCCGGGCAAGGCGATGCCCCCCAGCGTGGCTGGCAGGCCCGTGCCGCGGATTTCCGCAGCGGCTTCCAGGACGCTGGGGCCGGGATAACGAATTTTGCTCGACTCGCCGCCTACCAAGACGATTTGATTGAGGCCAAAGTTCTGATACGTTTCCCGAAACCAGCCGCCCGCATTCGGTTGATAAACAACCCCGCGATTGACGACGACCTCAGCTCCAACCTCCTCTCGGAGACGCTTCCCGAAGACACGCGGCGAAACTCGGGGGACAAATTTTGAGGTTCGCTCGCTGGCGCGAGACTCGTTGCGAACTTCCGGCAAATTAACCGCATGGACCAGAGGCTTGATCCTTTTCGCCTCAGCCAGCGCGCGCTCCTGAGCGTCAGCGTTGTTTTCCGCAGGAGGCACCAATTCAAAGAACACGACGGGTTGAGCAGGATCAAGCAATCGCGACGCAAGGTCCATGACTGATTTGGAAAAGCCTTCGGAGAGAGTTGTGATCGGGCTGGCCAGCAGCGGCTTCTTTGTCGGCACTCGCGCTGGCGTCTTCCGGCCTTGCCTCCTCCGGCATTTTAGCATATCTGGACTCCATCGCCGGCATCTCCCCTACAGATGGTCAGATAGAAGGAAGCAGGGAATTCAAGCGCGGTCTGCCCTATGGGTTCTGGCCGCTCGAAGGATTCCGCGACTTGGATTTTGACGACCCACCCTTGAAGATAGAGAAAAATCTCTTGAAGAACCCGGGCTTTTTACGACGTACTGGCGGAGATGATATGGGGGTCGGCGCTATGGCCGTCGAACGGGTCTTCGTGGGCGGAGGGGCCGGGACGGTTACCGGCAACGATGGCCCCGATGCCGGAGCAGCGGCGGGCGCCCCTCCCGTAAACAACCTCTTTAGGATTCCTCCCATCCTCTGAATGGGATTCTGAAGCTGTGGCTGGGTGCCGTCTATGAAGTATTCGATGTGATCCGTCGTGGGGTCATCATCCGGACCCGGGTCCGCAGGATCCACCGAAACCAAAGTGGTTCCACTGACTGGCCTACCTTGTTGATCTACCACCTCGCTGACAATCCCCGGAGGCGGGGTGAATGGCTGGACGTTTCGATAATCGGGAAGGGCCATCGCCTGTTTCATGAAATCGGTCCATACCGGAAGGGCCGATCTCGCCCCTGAAAGATCAAGCTGCCGATTGTCATCGTATCCGACCCACACCGTGCAGATGAGATCTGAGGTGAATCCGGAGAACCACCCATCGTGCGAAGTGCCCGTTTTGGCGGCAGCCGGCAATGTGAAACCCCGCGCCCGCACCCCTTCCCCGGTGCCGTGGTCAATGACGCTTTCCATCAGGCTGTCCACCAGGAAGGCCACCCGCGGGTCAAGCACCTGCCGGGAAACGTGTCGCGGACGGTAAATGACTTTGCCGGTGGAATCGGTGACTTCCAGAATCGAGCCAGGCGCCTCAAAGACTCCCTGATTGTCCAGCATCGTATAAGCCCCCGCGATTTCCACCGGCGTGGCGTCGTAGGCACCCAAGGCCATGGCGGGCGTGGCCTCGAGGCTGTTATTGATTCCGGCGGCGAGCGCCAGGTCGCGGATCTTCTCGTAGCCGGTCATTTGGGCCAAACTTACGGTAGCAACGTTCAGGGAAAAGGTAATCGCCTCGCGCACGGTCACTAAGCCGTGATATTCGTCTTTGTAATCGTGCGGCTCGTAGGTCTGGCCGTCGAACTGGAACGTGGTGGGTTCATCCATCAACGTCGTGGCAGGGGTGATGAGCGGCTGCGAACCATCCACAGCGGAGCTTAACGCAGCGGCATAAACGAGGGGTTTGAAAGACGAGCCGGGCTGGCGCATGGCCAGCGCGTGATTGAGTTGGCTCCAGGCGTAGTTGCGACCTCCGATGAGAGCGCGGATCTCGCCGCTGTGAGGATCCAAGGCAACCAAGGCCACTTGCGGCTCGTCGAAACCGGGCGGCGGCTTGCGGTGCTGCTGTTTAACTTCCTGATCCACTTCCGCCATGCCTTGGCGAACCGCGATGGAAGCCGCCTGTTGAAGGTCAAGGTCGAGCGTCGTATAAATCCGGTAACCTTGGGAAATTAAATCGCGTTGCGAAAATTGTTGTAATAGCTGCTCGCGAACCATGTCCACGAAATAGGGCGCCTGACTCGCTTCCATGCTTCCCCTTGTCACGCCGAGCGGCGCGGCGGAAGCCATGGCGGCCTCGTCTGGAGAAATGTCGCCCATCGCCAACATCTCGCGGATCACGTGGTTTCGTCGGGCCACGGCGCGTGTCGGGTGGCTATAGGGAGAATATAAATTGGGCCCGCGGATGAGGCCCGCGAGCAGAACAGCCTCCGGCAAGGTGAGGCGTGAGACATCCTTGTTAAAATAGGCATTGGCGGCTTCGCCGAAGCCATAAATCGAGAAACTCCCGCGCTGCCCAAGATAAACGTCGTTCGCGTAGAGATCGAAGATTTGTTCTTTGCTCAGACGATGCACGAGCATCAGAGACACGAAAGCTTCCTCGAACTTTCGCCGCCATGTCCGCTCGGTGTTCTCCAGGACGATGTTTCGCGCCACCTGCATGGTAATCGTGCTGGCCCCCTGGGCTTTGCGGCCGGCTCGAAGGTCGGCCACTGCGGCGCCAAGAATTCGATAAAAATTGATTCCGGGATTGGTAAAGAACGTATGATCTTCCGCCGCAACCACGGCCTGGACAAGCACCTTGGGAAGCTCGGCATAACGGACGACGCGCCGCTTGGCGCGATTACGCCCAAACAATGGAGTAATTAATTGCGGCTCGAGCCAGTAATTCTCAAGCTGGGTATGGTGGGGGCCGAGGGATGTAATCGTCGCCAACTGTCCCTGGCTGAAGTCCAGCGCCACCGGGCCCTCCTGAATCACCGGGCCGCGAAAAAAGGATGTGGGTCCGGGATAAATGTCCAGGCGAGACCCGGTTAGGATATAAGCCCCGACACCAGTCGGGTTGCTTCCCTCCACGTATCCGGCGCGGCGCAGCCTCAACGCGAAGTTCTGGGCCTCAGCGGGCTCGCCCACCTCGACAGGAGTCGGCGCGGAATAAATCAATGAAGAATTACGGAAGAGATTGCCGCCCAGGCGCGCGTCAATCAGCAAGGAAAAATGAACGTAAAAATAAACGAAGACCAGGAAGCCGGCCACGAGGCACGCCAAGCCGCTGGCCAGGAAGAATTTCCGTCGCGCTGTCCACCCGCTTCGCCCCCGGGGTCGGGGGCTTCTCCCTGGACGGGACGCCTGACGGTTTGCCGGAGTGCGGTCTTTGGGCACAGATTAAGTGAGGTTCGTGTTCCGAGCGGACGGCGTGAAGTGGAGTGTGAATTTATAGAACGTCAGGTCAATCGGAACCCGGTAGTACACGCTGATCGTTACGGTTCTTCCAAGGGTAACCTGGATGTCATCGCGCGTGATGGGGAGGCCCAGGCGTCGCGCTCTGTGAAGAATTCGATCCGTCACCCCATCGGCGGTCGCGGGCGGGTATTGCACGGTGGCATCCACAGCTAAATTGCGCACGTAGTCGCTAAGCTCATAGTTCTGAACGTACACAGGGATCACCTTAATTCCCACGTAAATTACCAGTGCCATGAAAAGCAGCGCAAAGATGGCCTTCAGCCGCCCAGATCCGAAGTCTTGGATCCCCATGGTCTCCTCCGTCTGGGCGCAGGGGCTCTCTCACCCAGGAATTTTTGCGTCCAGCGCCTCTTCTAATTCCGCGAGTTTAACATTTTCAATTTTCTTTGTCGAGCGATCAAAGATCTCCGCAAGCCCTTGCTGAAATTTCTGCTTTCCCAGGGTTATACGGTAAGGAATGCCGATAAGGTCCGCATCCTTGAACTTCACCCCGGGGCGCTCCGGGCGATCGTCAAAGAGCACTTCCACGGATCGCTCAAGAAGTTTCAGATAAAGGGTCTCACCCGCCGTTCGCAAAGCCTGATCGTCCATGTTGGCGACGGTCAAAATCACGTCAAAAGGGGCAATCGAGCGGGGCAGGAACATGCCGTCCTCATCGTGATTTTGCTCGACGGCAGCGGCCAGAATGCGCTCCAAACCGATACCGTAGGAACCCATCACAAGAGGCGACTCTTTGCCATCGGGGCCGAGCACTCGCGCGCCGAATGCTTCGGAGTACTTCCGTCCCAGCTTGAAGACATGCCCCAGCTCAATGGTGGATATAAGCTCGATGGGTTTCCCACAGCGGGGGCAAAGATCCCCGGCCTCGATAGTCCGAAGGTCGGCGAACTCCGCTTGGAAGTCACGGCCGGGGGTTACGTTCCGCAAGTGATAACCATCTTGGTTCGAGCCCGCAATCATATTCTTTCGTCCCTGGAGCGCCCGATCCGCCAACACGCGAACCTCTGCCTTCAAGTCCACTGGGCCCAGCGAACCCAAATGCGCGCCGTGCGCGGCGAGTGCTTCCTCCGGCGTGGCGGGCCGGAACACATTCGTGCCCAGCGAGGCCGCAAGCTTGGTCTCGCTCAGGCTATGGTCGCCCCGGAGAAGAATCACCACCGGAGTGCTTTCCACCCAATAAACCAGCGTCTTAATCATCCGCGCGGGGCTTTCATGGGTGAAGTGGACCAACTCTTCGATGGTTTTCTGCCCTGGCGTCGCGAAGATTTCGGGCGGATCGTTTCCCGGAAGGTCTTCGACGGGAGCCGGATTTGCTTCAGCTTTTTCGAGATTGGCGGCATAACCGCACGGGCACACGGCGACGCGGTCTTCTCCCGCTTCGGCTGGGGCGGCAAATTCTCCCGAAACGCTTCCTCCCATCACGCCTGAATACGCTTCGACAAAAAGGTATCGCACTCCCACCCTCTGGAAAACGCGCCGATAGGCTTCGACGTGCTTTTGGTAACTGACATCCAAGCCGCTTTCCTCCAAGTCGAATGAGTAGGAGTCTTTCATCAGAAACTGCCGAAGCCGCAAAAGCCCACCCTTCGGCCGCGGCTCATCCCGGAACTTTTCCTGAATCTGGTACCAAATCTGGGGGAGTTGTTTGTAACTCCGTAATTCGCCGCAGGCAAGTTGTGTCATCTCCTCTTCGTGGGTGATACCGAGGCAAAGGTCATGCTGGTTTCGATCCTTCAGCTTGAACACCACGTCCAGGTCCCAGCGGCCCGTAGTCTGCCAGAGCTCAGCGGGATTCAAAGCGGGCAGGTAAAATTCCTGCGCTCCGATGCGATTCATTTCTTCGCGGATGATCCTGGCAATCTTGAGGAGCGACCTCTGGCCAAGATAAAGGGAGGCGTACACGCCGGCGGCCACCTGGCGAACGTAACCGGCACGAAGCAATAGGCGATGGCTCGCCGCTTCCGCCTCGGCGGGTGCTTCGCGTAGGGTGGGGATGAAGAGTTGGCTCCAGCGCATTTTCCGTTCGCTTGACAGCGGACCAACCTCCTCAGAGGATCGGCCCCCGCGGCAGCGAATAAGCCATTTTGCGGAGAGCCTGTGGAGTTGTCAAGAAAATGGAGATCCGGGCAGCGTCACGGCTTCGGTGATCCGCCCCGAAAACGGGTGCTCGCACGCTTGCCGCGCCCGCTGCTCGGGTCCGTCATGCCGCCAGGCATGAGAAAGACTTGCCAGACTCGCGACATTCATCATACACTAACGGCGACGCCCAGGTTTCTGGGATGCATTCCATGAGCATCAACAAGCGGCGTTCCGACCGACTGATGCTGACCGTTCCGTTGACCGTGCATGGCAAGGACGCGGGGGGGTTGCTGTTTCAGGATACGGCGCGGACTTCGGTATTGAACCGGCACGGGGCGCGCATCCAAATCGCGCGGCGGCTGGCCAGCGGAGACGTGGTGCGGGTGGTGAACATGCTGAACCGGCAGGCGGCGGATTTTCGGATTGTGGGGCCGGTCGCGCCGTTCACGGAGGCGGGAGGCGAATTCGGGGTGGAGTGCCTGGACCGCAGAGCCAACATTTGGGGAATCCAATTTCCGCCGCTCGCCGAGGGCGAAAGCGCGGAGTCCAAGGCTTTGCTGGAGTGCCGGAAATGCCATACGGTGGCGCTGATCCCGCTGTCGCTGGTGGAGGTGGAAGTGCTGGAAACTTCCGGCATCTTGATGAATGTTTGCGAGCACTGCAAGGTGCGGACGCAGTATGGATACGCGGAGAAACAAATCAGCATGGGCACGCCCGGCGACGCGGCCATAGTCGCCGAGGTGCAAGCCGAGGTGGACGCGGTCGCCGCAAGCGAGCGGCGGCGGCATCGGCGCGTGGCGTTGCAGTTGCCGGTGCGCATCCGCGATTATCAGGGCGGCGTGGAATTCACGAAGAGCGAGAACATCTCAAAAGGCGGGTTCTGTTTTACCAGCAACAAGGATTACCAAGTGGGCGAGGGGTTACTGGTGGTGTGCCCGTACCATGAGGCGGGGCAGAGCATCGAGGTTCGGGGGCGCATCGTCCGGCGCCGCGAGGTGCCGGGGTCTGCCCGCAAGATCTACGGTGTCAGCTACGACACCCAAACACGATAGCCGCTTCTGGTCGGGGCGGGGCCTTCAAGGCGCGCAAGGCGCTAAAACCATCAAAAGCTGGAGGCGCAGAAGGGCGAGCTGGGACGAAACTCGAGCCCGGCGCGGGTTGTTTCTCGCCGGCCGCGGCACTAAACTGAAAAAGCAGGGAAGAAGGCGGGCGGTAAGCTCCTAGGCCCCGCGGCGGGCGAAAGGAAGATCGCGCATGGCGAACGTCAAAAAAAGACGGTGGCTCCTGGCCGCGGCCATGGCCAGCCTGGCGCTGAGCGGAGCCGTCATCCGCAACCGGCAGGCGCG
>JAJYNF010000299.1 GCA_021786455.1 Acidobacteriota bacterium | reverse complement strand
GCTGGAAAAGCAGATGGGCCCGGGTTCATTGCTGGCGTTTCAATACAGTTTTCGCCACGTGCTTGCCCTCAATCTCTCCAATAGGGTTTCGGTGGCTGAGATTCCATTGCTGAGCTTGCCGGCTCGGATCGGCATGGCCGGAATCAGTTATATCAACGATCGCCGCGACAATCCCATCAACCCATCGCGCGGCTCCTATACCGTGGTAGATAGCGGCATCGCGTGGACGGGTTTTGCTTCGGAGGCCGACTTCATTCGGTTTTCCGGAGAAAACGCCACCTATTATCGTTTAGGCCACGGAATTGTGTTTGCTCGAGACACTCGTCTGGGCATTGAGTCACCTTACGGGGGGCTGCGCGCTGTGCGGACGACTGGACCCAACGGCAAGCCCGAGGTTCTTCTGACGCATGAAATCCCGTTGCCCGAGCGCTTCTTCATGGGCGGCAGCGAGTCGGACCGCGCTTTCTCCGTCAACCAAGCCGGGCCGCGAGACCCCGTCACAGGATTTCCGATCGGCGGCGATGCCCTGTTTCTGAACACTTTTGAACTCCGCATACCCGTGGTAAAAAATCGTCTCGGCGTAGTTCTTTTCCATGACATGGGTAATGTTTACTCCAGTATTCGGACGATGAGGTTGTTCAAGGTCACGCAGAGTTCGCCGACGGACTTTGACTATACAGTCCACGCCATCGGCGTCGGCTTGCGATATCAGACGCCGGTCGGCCCTCTCCGATTCGATTTCGCTTACGCGCTTAATCCGACCCGGTTTCAGGTGGAGCAGACCGTGCGCGGCATAACCACCCAGGAGGTTCAGCAATTACCGCACTTCCAATTCTTCATTGGCATCGGGCAAACGTTTTGATGGTTTGCGGCTTGGCCCTCAGCGCCGCCTTTGCGCCTTCGCTTCACGCCCGAATCCTCGACCGTGTGGTTGCTAGCGTGGGCGGCCAAGCCATCACCGCAAGCGACGTTGAGACGGAATATCGCTTCGAGCGATTTATGGAGGGGTTGGTTCCGACGGGAAAGCCCGCCGCGCCTGCCCGCGGCGTTATTTTGAATCGTCTCATCAGCCGAATGCTCTTGCAGGATGACATGAGGAATTCTGGAGCCGGCATCAAACCGTCAGAGGCCGATGCGCGCCGCGCTCTGCGGCAAATCCGGCAAAGATTTCACAGCACGGCGCAGTACCGCTCGGCCGTCAAATCGCTCGGCATGGGCGAGGCGGAGGTGCTGAAGCGGCTGGAAGTTTATCAGGAGACTCTGCGTTACGTTGACCGCCGGTTTCGGCCGGTCACCCCGCCAACCGCGGCGGAAATTCGCGTCTTCTACGGTTCCACTTTCCTGCCGCAGTTCCAAAAACATCATCCTCATCAACCGCCCCCTCCTCTGGTTAAAGTGGAGTCTCCGATTCAAGAAATTCTTTTCCAAAAAGAACTCGACCAGCGATTGAATGAGTGGCTAAAGGAGATGCGGTCCACCGAGCGCGTGCGCATAATAAGGAATTGAAAGCTGTCGGGTCAACCGAACAGTTATGAAAACTCTGTTACGGGTCAGCATGTGGATTCTCGTGGGTCTGGCCACGTTGGGCGTCATTGCCGTGGTGACAACCACCACGCCATGGTTTCAGAGATGGATGCGGCGTCGGATAACTGCTTCTCTCGGTCGGCTGACGGGAGGCCGCGTCGAAATTACCGGGATGCGTTTTCACCCTCTTCTGTTGGAATTAACCGCTGACCGGCTTGTGATTCACGGCCTTGAGCCGTTAAGCCAACACCCGCTTTTGGCGGCAAGGGGGGTGATCGCTGAGATCAGCCCCGCTTCCCTCATCAATCTTCAGTTGCGCTTACGGCAGTTTTCGTGGACGCAAGGTCAAATTTCAATTTTTACCGGGCCGAGCGGCATAGTTAATCTTCCGGGTCCCAAAGCCTCCCTGGCTCCAGGCCAAGCCGTGCGCAACCTAATGACCTTCTCCGCTCAGACTGTTACTTTGGGAGATACGGACATCTATTGGAACGGAAAAGACCTTCCGTTTTCCGCCAACGCGAGCAACTTGGCTATTCTATTGCGAGAAACCGCGCGCGGGCGTTACGACGGCAGCCTTGCGTCGCCGAGCATCCTTCTGGGCGGGAAATTGAAGCCCTTACATTCGCTTGCCCTTTCGACTCAATTCAGCTTTACCGCGAAGGGCGCCAAGGTGAGTTCGCTGACCTGGCGGGGCCGCGGTATAAGCGGAAAGGCTGCCGGCGTTTTGAGTTGGGACCCGACGCTTCGATCGCAATTCCAATTTGCGGCGTTCGGAAACGTCGGCCTTCTTGCGAGGCTTTGCCACTTCACCGGGCTCGAAAGTGGACAAATAAAAATAGAGGGCGCGGCCGACTATCAAACGGGCTCGCTAAGCGTGCAGGGGCGGGCGCGCGCCAGCCAGCTCGCCGTTCGAGTGGGGACCATCCGCCCGCCACCTGTCGCCTTGTCTTTCACTTATGCGGCTGATCGCCACGCCGTAAAGTTGCCGAACTTCGTTCTAGCTGCCGTAGGAGGGCAAGTGCGCGGAAGTGGCGAGGTTCAACTGGGCCCTCGCTTGCCGCGGTTTGCCCTTTCCGCGAGGGCCGAGCATTTTAACTTGCGCTCTATATCACACATATTGGACGGCTTGGCCCTTCCTCTCCAGACGATGCATCCCGTCGGGGTTCTGGGCGGAGAAATCAACGCAAGCTGGCGTGGAGATTTCCAAAATCTTGCGCTGGCTTTTAATTTGACCCTCAAACCCCCGGCGAGCTTGAGCGCCCAAGACCTGCCGCTAGAAGGCTCCATCCAAGGAGAGGCGAGCCGTTCAAAAACCACTCGCGTCATTTTGAAGATGGTTAGCCTCAAAACCTCCTATTCAACGATCCTGGCTCACGGCAGCCTAGGGTCGGCGCAATCTCCTCTCTCATTTCGAATCGTGACCACCGATTTTGAAGAATGGCGGCCGCTGCTTGAATTCTTGATGCAAACGCGCCTGCCAGCTACCCTCGCCCTGAAGCAGCCAGCCATTTTTTCTGGAGCGATTTCGGGAACGCTTGGGCGTGCTTTGCTCAATGCGCGGTTGCAAACCGGGC
>JAJYNF010000246.1 GCA_021786455.1 Acidobacteriota bacterium | reverse complement strand
AACAAGCTGGTTTCCGATTTCCTTCTTTATTCCCGCGAGCAGCGATTTGAGTTCCGCGAGCTGGATGTGGTTGCGCTGCTCGAGGAAACGGTGCTCCTGCTGACGCACAACCCTAATTTCCCTCCGCGCTTGAAAGTGGAGAAGAAATTCCCCGGCCATGCCGCGCGCCTTGTCGCGGACGCCGACAAGCTTCGGCAGGTGTTTTGGAATCTCTGCGACAACGCCGTCAAGGCGATGGGGGAGCGTGGCGTCCTGACCCTGGAGGTACGGGATTCCGGCGGCGAGGAACTTCAAGTAATTTTCTCCGACACCGGCATGGGCTTTTATCCTGCCCAAATGGAAAAGCTGTTTGAACCGTTTCAGTCGGGCTTTCGGAACGGCACGGGGCTGGGGCTGGCGATCGTTTACCAAATCATCCGGGGACACGGTGGGAATATTCGTGTGGATTCGGCCCCTAACCAGGGAACACGTTTCACCATGACGATTCCTAAGAAGCCCGCGGCTGAGGTTCGCGCGAGTCTGGAAGCTTCGTCGGCCTGACCGTCGCC
Organism: Acidobacteriota bacterium; assembly: GCA_021786455.1. GTDB lineage: Bacteria > Acidobacteriota > Terriglobia > UBA7540 > UBA7540 > JAKCCV01. The sequence goes on along the minus strand of JAJYNF010000246.1, from coordinate 2,570 downwards.
GACGCCGCAAGTCGCCGCCAGCGAATTTTTCAAGCCCACGCGATATGGCGAGATTGCTCATCATTGACGACGAAAAATCCATCTGCCAACTCATGGAGATTGCTTTTCGCAAAGCGGGGCATTTGATCGAGACGACCTCGAGCGGCCAGACGGCCAAGAAAAAGATTGAGTCTCAAGTCTATGACGTGATTATCTCGGACATCCGCATGCCGGACCTGACAGGCATCGAGCTGTTGGAGTATGCGCGGGGAACTCGCAATCCGGCCGCTTTCATCCTGATTACCGCCGTGCCCACCATGCCGACCGCGATTCAGGCGCTGAATCTGGGCGCATACCGCTACGTGGTCAAGACCGACAAGCTGGTTGAGGAACTGAAGCTCGTGGTGGACCGCGCCCTCGAAGACCTCGCCCTCCGCGAGGAGAACACCCGCCTTCGTCGTGAGCTTCTGCGCGTCTTCGCTCATGAAAATATTGTCGGGCACAGCCAAAAAATCGCCGCCATCCTCGAAATGGTTCGCACCGTGGGGCCGACCACCAGCACGGTTTTAATTACCGGTGAAAGTGGAACGGGCAAGGAGTTGGTGGCGCGCGCCATTCACGAGGCTAGCCCCCGGCGTGAAAAGGCTTTCGTCTCGATCAATTGCGGCGCTTTCCCGGAAACCCTCCTGGAAAGCGAACTTTTTGGGTATCTCAAGGGGGCGTTTACGGGAGCGGATACCAATCGCAAGGGAATTATCGAATCCGCCAACGGCGGCACGCTTTTCCTCGACGAAATCGGAGAGACCAGCCCGAGCATGCAGGTGAAACTGCTTCGCGGACTTCAGGAGAGGGTCGTTCGTCCGCTCGGCGGCACGCAGGACGTTCCGGTGGACGTGCGGCTGATTGCTTCCACCAATCGGGACCTCAAAAGCATGGTCGCGAACGGACAATTTCGGGAGGACTTTTACTATCGCATCAGCGTGATACCTATCCACGTTCCCCCTTTGAGAGAACGGCGGGAAGACATCGAGCCCCTGGCCCACCACTTCCTAAAAAAATTCATTCTCCAAATGGGGAAGTCCATCCCGGAATTCGAGCCGGCCGCCCTGGATCGCCTCAAAGAATATCCCTGGCCCGGAAACGTCCGCGAGCTCGAGAACGCCGTCGAGCATGCCGTGGCGGTCAGCGGCGAGCGAGATTGCGCCATCCGCCTTGAGCGCCTCCCCGAATCCGTCAGGGGAATTGCGGACCGGGAGGCCAAAGATATCCAAATTCCGGAAGAGGGCCTCGATTTTGAAAGCCACATGAACCGAGTGGAGAAGCAATACTTATTGGAAGCCCTGCGCTTGACGAAAGGCGTCCGGCTTCACGCCGCGCAACTCTTGCGCATGTCGTATCGCTCCTTCCGCCATTACGCCAAAAAGCACGGGATTTGAGGAGAGATTCTTTATACTCATGGCTGTGTCCGGTAAAGCGCAGGAGCCTGCTTCAAGCTTCCCACCAACCGCCGCTGTTCCATCGGCCCGCCGAGTTCCCGCATGGTTCTTGGTCGGGTTAATCCTCGCGCTCACTTTCGCCGCCTATCTGGGAACCCTGTGGTTTCATTTCGTTTTCGATGACAGCGGCCAGGTCTTGCAAGACCGCTATGTGCATTCGTGGCGGTACCTTCGCATTCTTTTCACCAAGCAAGTTTGGATCTTCGTGAGCCCGCCCCTGCCGGCCAACTACTATCGCCCGATTTTCCTTTTCTGGCTTCTTCTGAACCACACGGTTTTCGGACTCAATCCCATGGGTTGGCATCTCGCGACGGTGCTGGTTCATTTGGCCGTCACCCTGATGGTTTACTGGCTCGCGCACCGGCTTGCTCACGACCGGTGGATTGCCCTCACGGCAGCTCTGATCTTCGGTCTGCATCCGACCCACATTGAGTCCGTCGCCTGGGTGTCGGGCGTGACGGACCCGTTGCTGGCCCTCTCGCTGCTTCCTTCTTTCATGTTTTATGTGAATTGGCGGGACACCCAGCGGCGGAGATGGCTCTTGCTTTCCTTGTTTTTTTATGCGCTGGCGCTTTTGAGCAAGGAAACCGGGGTCATTCTGCCCATTCTGATTTTTCTTTATAACTGGATTTGGGTTTCGGCCGACCCTGCCCCATCGTCGCGGGTCCGGCGGTGGGGAAGACGCCTGAGAACGGCCGTTTTGCCAGCTCTCACTTACGTTTCCCTGACTCTGCTCTATGTGGTGGTTCGTTCGCGCGTGCTCGGAGGTTTTGCGCACCCGTTAACTTTGATGCCCGTCTCGACCATGATTTTCACCTGGCCATCCCTGCTCCTGTTCTACATCAAGCATCTCGTATGGCCGGTCGGCCTTTGCGCGTTTGTGCACGTGCCTTACGTAACGCGAGCCAGTTCTCCCGATTTCCTATCGCCTTTAGCGATCGTGGTCGCCGTGGCGATCGGCCTCTGGGGGTGGCATCATCAGTTGGCGAGGAGAGCTCCTGGTCTCGCGCGAGTGCAGGCGTTTGCTTGCGTGTGGTTGGTGGTGCCGTTGATGCCACTGGCCGATCTGTCCCTGCTCGCGCGCGGAGAAGTCGC
>JAJYNF010000051.1 GCA_021786455.1 Acidobacteriota bacterium | reverse complement strand
CGCCTCGACCGACGGTACCGAGGAGATCCTGGAGGATCTCGCGGCCAGACATCCTTTGCTCCGGATACTGCGCGTTGAGCACCTGCCGGAAGGATGGACGGGCAAAACTTATGCCTGTGCCCTAGCGGCGGCTCAAGCCGGTGGGGACTGGCTCCTTTTTACCGACGCTGACACCGAGCATTTGCCCGGCAGTGTGGCCTATTGGGTCGAGCGAGCTGAACGCGAGGGACTGGACTTGGTCTCCCTGTCGCCAGGGCAGATGGTGATCCGGTGGTGGGAGAAAGCGGCCATTCCGCAGATATTCGCTCAGTTAGCCCGGTGGTATCCCTTTGACGATGTCTCTCGGCCCGATTCACGCCGCGCCGCCGCCAACGGCCAGTATCTTTTGGTGCGGCGCGAGGTTTATCAGCAAGTGGGCGGTTTTGAAAGTGTCCGCAGTGAGATTTTGGACGACGTGCGGTTCGCCGAGCGCGTGAAGGCGCACGGGTGCCGGATATTTTTCGCCGATGGAGCTGAATGGGTGCGAGCGCGCATGTACACGAGTTTCCGAGCAATGTGGGAAGGGTGGACCAAGAACCTTTACTGGCTGGCCGAGGGGAGATGGCCACGCGGACTGGCCGTCATGGCGAGGGCTTGGCTATTGGATTTCATCCCGTTTCCGGCGTTCGTGATGCTCGCCGCATGGTCCCTCACGACACGGCAAATCGGCCTTGTCACCATCTCGGCGGCAGGCTGCCTTTTCTTGGCACTGGCTCGCCGAGCTCGTTACAGCCGCGAGCTCGCTCGGCTTGGCTTCGACCGTCGTTTAGCAAACTATCAATGGCTAGGGGCCGGGCTGTTGGGAGCGCTGGCTCTCAGCTCATTTTGCGCCTATCGTACGGGCCAACGCATCCAATGGAAGGGAAGAGGCTACTCGAGCGCCTTGTCGAGGAAGCAGAAATGATTTATGTAACGCGTCGGGCGGAATTCTCTGCCGCTCATTACTACCATAATCCGCGATTGTCGCCTGAAGAGAACCGGCGTCTTTTCGGCAAATGCAACAATCCCAATGGCCATGGTCACAATTACGTTTTGGAAGTCACGGTGACCGGAGAGGTGGATCCCGAGACCGGTATGGTTCTTGATCTGAAAGACCTGAAGGCGGCGATTGAAAAGGAAGTGCTGGCAGCCATGGATCACCGCTTTCTCAATAAAGAAGTGCCCGTCTTTGCGGATAAGATCCCGACGACGGAGAACATCGCCATCGAAATCTGGCGGCGGCTGGCGCCGAATCTGCCCACGGGGAGGTTGCACCGGGTTCGGCTCTTCGAGACGCCTGACCTCTACGTGGACTTCTACGGAGACTGATGATTTTTTTGACCCGGCGGTATAGGTTTTCGGCCTCGCATCGTTTGCACAACGCGGCGCTGAGCGAAGAGGCAAACATCCGCATTTACGGGAAATGCAACAACCCCTTTGGCCACGGGCACAATTACGCGTTGGAGGTGACCGTTGCCGGAGCCGTGGATCAGGCCACGGGCATGGTGATGGATCTCGAGACTCTTGACCGAGCCGTGAGCGAGGAAGTGGTCACGCCTTTCGACGAGGCCAATCTTAACCTGGACGTGGCGGATTTCCGAACGGTCATACCCACAACAGAAAATCTCTGCCGGGAGATTTTCCGGCGTCTTGACCGGCGGCTGGGCGAAGGGGCGGGAAGTCGAGCGTGGCTCAACCGCGTCCGGCTGGAAGAAACAAGCTCGAACTTCTTTGAAGTGATTCGCGAACCGGGTAGCGTTCCCGCAAGCAAGAAATCAGAAAGCGAGTCGGCACGATGAATCAGACAATCACTCCAGAGGTTATGCCAGAGCGTCGAGGGCTGGCTGAACAAATCCGCGCGATCCTGGGTGAGGTCGGCGAAGACCCGGACCGCGAAGGACTGAGAAAGACGCCGGAGCGGGTTGCCGAGTCGCTGCGCTTTCTGACGAGCGGCTATACAAAGGACGTGCAGAAGATTTTGAATGGCGCGGTTTATTCCGTTGCCTACGACGAAATGGTGATCGTCAAGGATATTGAGGTCTTTAGTTTATGCGAACACCATTTGCTGCCGTTTTTTGGCCGTTGCCACGTGGCCTATTTGCCCAGCAACAAGGTGATTGGACTGAGCAAAATCCCCCGCTTGGTGGATGTCTTCGCGCGCCGGCTCCAGCTCCAGGAGCGCCTGACCACGCAAATTGCTGAAACCATCATGGAGATCATCCAGCCGCAGGGCGTCGGAGTGATTATTGAGGCACGGCATCTCTGTATGATTATGCGTGGCGTGGAAAAACAGAACTCCGTCGCGATCACCTCCTCCATGTTGGGCGTGTTCCGCGATAACGAACAGACGCGCGCGGAATTTCTGAGGCTTGTCCGAGAACGGGGCGCTTAGTGATTGGTGACGAAAGAGAGCGTTCGAATCCGCTTGGTGATGGTGGGGTTTCAATCCCGCCGGAGCACGCGCCCTCCCCTCACCCCAACCCTCTCCCCACGCAAGCGGGGGAGAGGGTGTCCGAAGGACGGGTGAGGAGGGTGCTTGCGGCGGGACTCAAGCTTGCCCTCCTGCCGTGGTTATAAACGCGGAATTGTGTCACCAAGCACTAAGGCGCGCATCGGAGCCCCCCCGGGCGGAAGTGTTCCAACCTCACGGAGCAGACGGAAATCGGCCAGGGTGGGATTATCGTGCAATGGGGCAACTGGGCGATCGAATTGCTTTGGTTACCGGAGGCAGCCGCGGGATTGGCTTGGCAATCGCGCGGGCCCTGGACCACGAAGGAGCGGCTCTCATTCTTGTCGGGCGTGATTCCAAGGCGCTGAGGGAGGCCCGCAGGACCCTTTCAGGTCCGGCCGAGGTTTGCCGCGGCGATGTCCGACGCCCCAACGATGTACGCAGGATTTTCGAGCAGGCGCGCCGACGCCATCGTCGCCTCGATATTCTGGTCAACAACGCCGGCATGTTCACCTACAAGCCGTTTATCAAAACCTCTTTGACGGAATGGGAAAACAATCTTCAAACCAACCTCACGTCGCTTTTTCTGGCGATTCAGGCAGCGTTGCCGCTGATGGCGCGCAGCCGGTCGCCGCATATCGTGAACGTCCTCTCCATTTCCGCCCGTAGCGCTTTCCCCAACTGTTCGGCCTACACGGCGTCAAAGTTCGGGGCTTTGGGACTCACTCGCGTGGTGCGCCAGGAGCTCCGTCCATTGGGGATTCGTGTCACGGCCGTGTTGCCGGGCGTCACCAACACCGCCATGCTGAGTGCTTTCGGTGACAAGAACGCCCGCGCCAAAGCTCTTGATCCCGAGGATGTGGCGAAGGTGGTCGTAGGGGCGATTCTTCAGCCGCCGCGGGCGAGTGTCGAGGAAATCTCCATTCTTCCTTCGAGTGGAGTGTTTTAATCTTCCTCGGACAGCCCATGCCCAACAGGGTCGCCAGTGTCGTAAGTCCTAAATCACTTGCCGGTGCGACATTTGTGCCACGGCCAGCTTGGCCGTGCTTTGACACGGGCGGGACGCCCGTGCCACATCGCGCTTACTGTCAAGAAGCTTTGGACGCACCACACCAGTCCGGTTTGAGCTCAAAAGCCCTGCCTGACGGTGATGCGGCGACGGCGATTCGCTATCTCGATGGGGAGTGAGGGTACAATAGCGCCTATGGCCCATGAGCAGCACGGGCGTCTGGGGGCGCTGAAGAAAGTTCCTCTTTTCGCCGCGCTTTCGGAGAGCGAACTGGGCTTTCTGGCAGAACGCGCGCAGCCTCGCGCGTATCGTTCCGGGGAGATTGTTTTTACAGAGGGCGATCCTTGCGATGGGCTGTTTGTGGCGGAGACGGGTGCAGTCAAGGTTTATAAGCTGTCTTCTGCGGGACGCGAGCAGGTGCTGACGATCGAGCGTTCCGGCAGCTCAATCGCCGAGCTGCCCGTGTTTGATGGGGGAAATTATCCTGCCTCCGCCGTCGCGATAGAGGATTCCCGTCTCTTGTTCATCAGCAAGGATGATTTCTACCGGCTTTGCGTTTCCCATCCGGAAGTTGCACTGAAGTTTCTGCGAGTTATCGGGTCAAGGTTGCGGCTGCTGGTGAACATCATTGAGGAGCTTTCGTTCACGACGGTGAGGCAGCGACTGGCTGCGCTGCTGGTGCGCATGGCCGAGAAGGGCATACGCCGGCCGCAGGGCGTGGAGTTCACGCTGCCCGCGAGCCAGCAGGAACTCGCCGCACAGATCGGCACAGTGCGCGAGTTGGTCTCTCGAAATCTGAGCCGCTTTCAGGCGGAGGGAATTTTGAAGGTAAAAGGTCGTCGCGTCTGCATCCTCAATCAAGAATCCCTGCGCGCGGAAATGGACCGGTTTGATTAGCCCATGCCCGCTCGGCCCGGGCCCTCGGGTCATCTCAACCCTTTTTCGCGTCCAGTTTGTTGGGTGGGGGGGGATATGTTAGTCTAGATTGGCTGGCCGAAAGAGCAACCAGCCGCAGCGATGTTATGTCTCTGATTGCGCCCTCGATTCTTTCCGCAGACTTTGCTCGACTTGGGGAGGCGGTGGCAGTGGCTGAGAAAGCCGGCTGCGGAATGCTCCATGTCCAGGTCATGGACGGGCATTTCGTGCCGGACATTAGCGTCGGGCCGCCCGTCGTCGAGAGTCTGAGAAAGGCTACGCCGCTAAAGCTGAGCGTCGAGTTGTTGGTTGAGCGGCCGGAACGGTTCATAGGCGATATGGCCAAAGCGGGGGCAGATTGCATTGCGATTCATGCAGAGGCGACGCCGGATCTTGACCGTGCGCTCGAGCAGACTCGGGCCGCTCAGTGTCAAGCAGGACTGGCTTTGAATCCGGGCACTCCGATTGAAGCTGTGGCGGAGCTGCTGCCCAAGGCGAATTACCTCGTCATCCTTACCGCCAATGCCGGACTCGGCGAGCCCAAATTTATTGAGGGCATGCAAGGCAAGGTTTCTCGCGCTGACGAAGAGCGCCGTCGCCACGGAATGAGCCTGGAGATCGTTGCGGCCGGAGGCATTGGGCCCGTAGAAGCGGATGCCTTGACGGAAGCGGGGGCAGACATCCTGGTGGTGGGTACAGCCATCTTTAATAGACAGGATGGGGGTGCTATGTTGGGGCGGTTGGTCCAGCGAGCGGGGCGGCCAGGAGGCTTAGGCCATGGCGCGCGATCAGGATTGGACTAACGTCCTCGGACGCCATCCGCGGAATCTAGAACTTTGAGCTGGGAGATAGTCGAATCTGAGACGAGGGATTCCATCGAAGCAGGTGTTTGAACGTAGCCTTCGCGCGGTCGCCGCAGGAGGGGGCGTGCTGCTCCTTTCCAGTTGTGTGCTGCTCCATCGTAACGCCAACCTAAATCTCCCCCCCAATCCTAATGAGCAACCGGACCGCATTCTTTACGACAAGTCCATGGCGGAGATTCGGCACGGACAATACACAGTCGGCCGCCTTACTCTCCAAACGCTTCTCAACACCTACCCGGACAGTGAATATCTGGCCAAGGCGAAACTCGCCATCGCGGATTCTTACTATCGCCAAGGCGGAATCAGCGGCTTAACGCAAGCTCAGGCGGAGTATTCCGACTTCATCACTTTTTTCCCGGATGCCGCGGAGGCGCCGATGGCTCAATACCGGGCCGCGATGTCGTATTTTCGGATGATGAATAAACCGGACCGCGACCTAACCGACGCTAAACTTGCCGGGCTGGAGTTCGAAAGATTTCTTCAGAAATATCCGCACAGCCCCCTGTTGCCGAAGGTGCAAGCACGGTTGCGGGAAGTTCAGGAGGTTATCGCGGAAGGTGATTTTGAAACAGCATCGTTCTATTACGATCACCACATTGATCCCGCCGCGGCGTCCCGCTTTCGAGAAATCGTTACTCGTTATCCCAACTTTAGCAAAGCGGATGTGGCTTGCTGGGACCTGGCCCAGACGCTCGATCGGCTGAAGAAGCCGCAAGAAGCCGTTCCTTACTACGACCGCATTCTCAGTCTGTATCCCCTGAGCCCGCTGGTGCCGCGCGCCCGCGCGCGACTGGTGGAGCTTCACCAGCCTATTCCCCAGCCGACTAAAGCCGAGCTTGCGCGCGCTCGGGCGGATGCTACCGACGCCTTCCACGAAGGCTGGCTCGGCAAGCTGGGGGGGGTGCTTCGCAGTTCTCCCAACTTGGGCGCGACCCGCCACGGTCCGGTCATTCTCGGGTCCACGTCGGCCTCGGTTGTGCTTGCTAAAACCGCAGCCCCAACGTCCGCAGGGGGAACAGTGGTGGCTGAGCCAGTGGGGGCAAGCGCCCTCAAGACGGGCCAAGCATCGGACCCGGGCGCAGCAAAAGCGGCTCTAAAAAGCTCGCCCGAGGCGTCGCACTCAAATCAGCCTCATGTTTCCAAATCGAAAAAGCGGCGCAGCCTAATCAAGCGCCTTGTCAAGCCGTGGTGAACCGTTACCCTGGGGGTCCCATTCCGTCCGTCGGTCCCGGCGTTGAGTAAAGTCTCCCGCGCAGAGGCATGGGAGGAAAGCACTGAGCTCTTTTCTGGAGAGAGACCGGTGCCCGCGGTGGTCATTTCCCTGATACAAAGCGTTGGTTGGCAGCGTCCCAGGCCACGACGTTCCACCACGCTGCAATATATTCAGGTCGCCGGTTCTGATACTTCAAATAATAGGCATGTTCCCAGACATCCAGGCCAAGCACAGGGAACTTTCCCTCCATGAGAGGGCTGTCCTGATTGGGCGTCGAATAGATCTCAAGTTTTCCGCCCACCAGCACGAGCCAAGCCCAACCTGAACCAAAGCGTCCCGTCGCCGCAGCGGTGAACTTTTCCTTAAATGGGTCGAAACCTCCGAACGCGCTCTCGATGGCTTCCGCCAATTGGCCAGTCGGCTGGCCGCCCTTCTTGGGTCCCATGAGTGTCCAGAATAGCGAGTGGTTTGCATGTCCGCCGGCGTTGTTGCGCACCGCCGCGCGAATATTTTCCGGAACGATGGCGCAATTGCTGGCCAAAAGCTCTTCCAGGCTTTTCCCAGCCAGGTTCGCCGCGGATTCAAGCGCCTTGTTTAAGTTGTTGACATAGCCACCGTGGTGCTTGCCGTGGTGGATCTCCATGGTCATTTTGTCAATGTAAGGTTCCAGCGCATCCGAAGGATAGGGTAAGGGTGGAAGTGAAAAAGGCATAACTCCTCCTTAAGCAGCAATGGATTTGAACGAAAAATCCTCCGACACAAACGGGGGTCTCGCGACGGAAAGCGACTTCACGCCGCCTTCCATGCTCCGCCTGATGCTCTCGCAAGCCGAAACCTTGTCCTTGTTTCGAGAACGCTCCGCGGCCCATGAACTTCTGCCGGCAGCTTGCTCAAAAGCTCCCCCGCACGCACCTGTTCAGTTTAACACAATCTTCTCTGGCGCGATGGGGGGGCGTATCGAGACGTGTTAAATATTACCGATGAAGGGCCGGGAGGCTTCTCGGTAAGCGTTCTATCCCCGCCGCGAGGTTCGAGTTCCTTCCTCGAGGATGGCAAGCACCGACTTGTCCAACACGAGCGTCCGCGTGGGAAAGGGCATTTCGATCCCCTCCTTTTGGAATCGCACCACGATTCGCTTGCGCAACTCATGCTGGACGATATATTGGTCCACAAATTTGCCGACCTGGACATTCAGGCTAAAGTTGAGCGACGAGTCACCAAAACCGGGAATAAAGCGAACATTAGGCTCCGGCTCGGCCAGCAGGCCGGGCACGCCGTCTCGAGCGGCTTCGTTTCCAATTTCAACCAACACCTTTTCGACGCGATTCGGATCCGTGCCGTAAGCGACACCGACCGGAATCGTCAAGCTCATACGAGGTTCTGGCAGGGAATAATTGGTCACCACAGCTTTGGCCAGTGTGGAATTGGGTAGCACCACGATATTGTTCGATAAGGTTCGAATTCGAGTGGAACGCCACCCGATGTGAATGACATAACCTTCCTGGCCCGAATCCAACTTGATGTAATCGCCCAACTTGATAGGCCGATCCGCCAGGATGTAGAAGCCCGCAAAAAAGTTATTGAGCGTATCCTGGAGCGCCAGGGCCACGGCCACGCTGCCGATGCCCAGGGTAGTCCAAACTGCGGTCAGATGGATTCCAAGGTTTTCTAGGACAAGAATGACACCAATTAAGGCGAAGAGGGCCTTGATGATAAAAGAGATCGGGGCCGCGACCTGCTCGAATCCCGGGTCTTTAATCTGTAACCGGCGAAGAAACAGCAGTACGACCTTGGTGGGGAAGTAAAAGAGTACGGCAATGATGAGCGCAATGAGCGCTTTGGACTCGACGTGCTGCCATCGCGGAGGAAGGTGAAACAAAGCGAGGGCCATCGAGAGCCCAGCCAGTATCAGCAAGGGAACTGACAAGGATTGTAGGAGCGCGAAGAAGAGCTCTCCCCAACCTCCACGGAATTTATTAGCCCAGTGATGAAAGACGCGGTTAAAAATAAAACCGAGAACAAAACTGGCCATCACCAGACAAGCCACTGCCACAGCATCGAAAAGGACGGGCCGTAAGCGGAGTATATGGATAAAATGGGTCGGCATGGGATTTCCTCGATGCAAGTGGCTTTTTTAGAATAGCAAGCGGGTAGGGGGCCCTGCAATTGGCTTGTTTTGTCGTGGCCCTTATCCGGCCACATCGTTTTGCCCAAACGGCGTTCTGCTTAACTCGCCCCGTGGACTTTCCTACGCAAGAGGGTTTTCTAGCAGAATTCAGGTCATACCCACAAGCGGATCCGGCGAGGCACGATGATGCGGAACCCACATTCAACCGTCCCCCAAAGGACTGTCGTTAGCACGTGATAGTGTCCGGTTTCGTAATTTATTCTCCTCAAGAAAAGACTTCGTTTGGTTGCGGGGTGGGAGTGGAGAACTCCCACCCCGCGCCGTGCCGAAATTTTTCAGCTCCCCATCGTGGAGTGTAAAGCGGCCTACGACGTGCGGCCCGTAAAGCATCGAGGCCCGCCCGTCCAGGTGCTCACAGATCGTCACCCGCCAGCCGGCCAAGGTTCCCCGGAAGCGCATCCTTTCCGCCGCTTGCCACCAGGTGATCCGCTTCGCCATGGCCCGCAAAATTACTTCCTGAATCTTCATCGCCCGCTCCCAGGCGGCCTGTGAGTATTCGCGCATTCTCCCCCCTTCATAGAATGCCCGACCTCAAGCCCCCTAAAGCGGACAGATCACCTGCGACTTACACCGGACACTTCACGTGCTAACGACATTTGCACCGCTGGGGTGTTGACATCGAAGGCACCCGAAACTATGATGCTCACCGCGTCTTCCAGCACTAAGGAGGTCAGGACGAACCGGCGAAAATTCTTGAAGGCGAGCGGGCTGGCGGCCGTAGCGTCCAAGGGACTGGGAGCGGCGGCAAATGCGTTGGGCGTAAATCCCGCAGCGCGAACCGGTTCCGGTGGAGCTCGCGTGACGGTGGTCATGGATGAACCCGCGGGCCAAATTAATCGCAACGTGCTGGGGCAGTTTGCGGAACATCTTGGCGCTTGCGTCTATGGAGGCATGTGGGTGGGGCCAAAGTCGTCCATTCCTAATACGGATGGCTTGCGGAATGATACGATTGCCGCTCTCAAGCGCATTCATGCCCCAATCATTCGTTGGCCGGGCGGATGCTTCGCGGATCTCTATCATTGGCGCGACGGCATCGGCCCGCGTTCCAAGCGCCCGACAACTTGGAATCTTTGGTGGGGACGCGAAGAACCGAATAGCTTCGGCACGGATGAATACATGGAATATTGCCGCCTGTGCGGGGCTTCGCCCTACATCTGCGTGAACGTTGGCTCGGGTTCGGTGAGAGAGGCGATTGACTGGATGGAATACTGCAACAGCAGCCACTCCACGACCATCGCCCAGGAACGCCTCGCAAATGGCCACGCCGCACCTTATAACGTCACTTACTGGTCTATTGGGAACGAGAACTGGGGCTGCGGTGGGGCGTTTACCCCTGAGAACTATGCCGACCATTATGCTCGGTACGTCAACTACCTTAGCCGCGCCGCCGGAGGAGCGAAGGTAGAGTTTGTCGCCTGCGGAAACGAAGCGGGAGATTGGAACCAGCGATTTTTTGAGGCGCTGCTACGCCGACCGGCCGGACGTGGCATCCTTCGGACGGTTCGTCAGCTTTCCATTCATCACTACTTCCACGATGGCGCTGCGGTGAACTTTAGCGACCAGGGTTATTACAGTTTGCTCGCCCAAGTCGGGTTTTTGGAGGATGTCTTGAGGCGGGTGATCGGCGCCGTGGATGAATTCCGTGAGCCAAACGCTCTCGCCCCAGGCATCGCGCTCGACGAATGGGGCGTGTGGCATCCAGTTCCGGGCCAGGGACCGGAGGCGCTTCTTCAACCGAATACCTTGCGGGATGCATTGCTGGCAGCCACGACTCTGAATAGTCTTTGTAACTTCGGCAGCCGCGTCTCAATGGCCTGTATTGCCCAGGTCTTCAACGTGCTGCAATGCATGGCTTTCACGCGCGGCGCGCGGATGGTTCTAACGCCCACGTATTACGTTTTTGATCTCTTCCATCCGCACATGGGCGCCACCGCATTGAGGACGGTCGTCGAGTCGTCGTCCTACGAGGTCAAAGAAGGCCACCAGCATGTCGCGCGGAAATATTTGAGCGCTTCAGCATCCCTCGATGAATCGAGAAAGCGGGCTTGCCTGACCTTGGTTAATCAGCACTTGACGGATGCGTTCGATGTCGAGATCGAGCTGGCGGCGGGCGCGGCGGTGGCTGGCGCGACCGTCCGTCAACTGACCTCTGCAAGTGTCCGTGACCAAAATACGTTCGATCATCCAAACGGGGTGGTGGCCACAGATCCAAAACGTGTCTCAGTGACTGGCCGCCGATTCACCCAAACCCTCCCGGCCCATTCGCTTCAATCGCTCTTGCTCGAATTGGAGTGAACGCCAAAATTCTACGGCGGGCGGTTAGCAAGGGCGCGGGGCAGGAGCTACTGGACGGTCAGGGTGATGTTTTCGCGGAATGTGACAGGCCAGCCACAGGCGAAGCCCAAGAACGGTGATGTCGCCAGCGGTGTTTGGCTCGAAGCCGTTGGCACAGCGGATGCGGCCGCCGGGACGGCGTGCGTCCGCAGGGGGTCGGGTGCTCCGGAGGTTCTCAGGAATAGCGCATATCGAGCAGCCGCTGGATACGCTTCTGGATCGGCGGATGGGTTGAGAACAAATTCGCGAACATCTGACGGCCGGTGAGTGGCTGGCAGATGAACATGTGCGCCATGGAGGGAGAAACCTTCATGGGAACGCGCTTCGACCATTGGTCAATTTTTTCGAGCGCGCTCGCCAAGGCCTGCGGATTCCCGGTAATTCGGGCGCCGGTTGCGTCCGCCTCATACTCCCGCGAGCGCGAAATGGCGAGCTGGATCAGCATGGCCACAAACGGCGCGATGATCATCATAGCCAGCGCCGAAAGCGCTCCACCCTCGCGGTCGCGGCCTCCACCCCCGCCACCAAACCCGAACATTTCCGCCCACATGACCATGTTCGCGATCATGGAGATGGCCCCCGCGACCGTGGCGACCACGGCGCTCGTGAGAATGTCGCGGTTGCGCACGTGCCCCAGTTCGTGCGCCAGCACGCCCTCGATTTCTTCATCGTTACAGAGGTCTAGAATACCCCGCGTCACAGCGACGGAAGCGTGCTTGGGATTGCGCCCGGTGGCAAAGGCGTTGGGTGAATCGGTGGGAATCAGATAGATCTTCGGGACAGGAATGTTAGCCTTCGCGGCCAGGCGCTCCACAATTTGATACAGCCGCGGCGCCTCTTCGCGCGAGATCGGTTGGGCATGGCTCATGCGGAGCGCGATTTTGTCGGAGAAGAAATACGAGCCGAAGTTCATCACCGCGGCCAGTATCAACGCGAACACAACCCCTTGCTGGCCGCCCCAAAGGTCTCCAATCGCCAGAAAAAAGCCCGTCAGAATAGCTAGGAATAAGGTCGTTTTGATATTGTTCCACATCGCCCTACCCTCCACCTCAATCCGTTCTCAACAATCCTCGATTCAGTTAGATGCGCAAATCATCTGGCGCGTTCCGACGCTCGGAATATATCCGCCGTCAAGGATTTCTGCCGGAACGTGTTGGATAGCTCCTCGCTTTCCAGTCATGGCCGAAATTCTGCTTTATCTCGACGACCTCCACGTGAGTATAGCCCATAGCTTTGAGGGTCTTGAAGGCGGGGCGGATGTTTGGGCATTCTTGCCAAGGGCAACAGCCACAATAGAGGACAATATCAGCGGTTTTAGGAATCCTGGCGAGACATCTTTTCAGTCGGGCGATTCCCCGCTGGCGGGACGCCGGGCCGCAATACAGTGCCCCCGGAATATGGCCTTGCTCGTAAAGCGTCCGAAAACCTACCTGGAGGATTTTGAGGTCCCGGCCCGCCGGTCGGGCGAGCTCCTTCGCCAGCGTTGCGGGCTGAATCACCTGGGATGCGTTCCAAGGGTTTGCCGCGCGGCTTTGGGCCGCCATCAATAAGACCAACGCCGGCGGGCCAAGCCATGAATGTAAGGCGGTGGTTCGGCTCTTGAATCTCAAACGCTCCATGCGCCATACCTCCTTCACCTATCGTAACACATTGCGCGCCGTGTGGCTGAGGCGCGGGAATACGCAAGTCAATCCTCTCGGCTCACTCGGCCACAGGCGCTGGGTACAACTTGGCGATAACCGGCGGCTGGATAGCGTTCCCGTGGTCACCCCATATCTCGTGTTGGCTGAACCCGCGACCTCACGGATTCTGCGGCTGTGTTGGTATGATAGAGGATGACGATCATGAGCCGATTCGCTTTATCTCAATCGCCGGGGGAAATCCTTCCGCCCCGCCGCCGCGTGTGGCCGGTGGCCACGCTAACTTTGATTGCGCTGTGTTTTGTCGTCTTTTTCCTGGAGAAATTGGCCGGAGGTTCAGAGCGTATTCGCGTCCTGCTGGAATTTGGAGCCTCCTACGGCCCTTTCACTCGGCGAGGCCAATATTGGCGCTTGGTCATGCCGATGTTCATTCATATCACGTGGCTTCACATCTTGCTCAACATGTATGCGCTGTGGATTCTGGGACCCCTTTTGGAGCGCATCTATGGCTACGGTCGTTTTTCGGTCATCTATGTCGCATCCGGAATAACCAGCGCTTGGCTTTCGATGGAACTATCCCACGCTGTGTCCGCCGGAGCTTCGGGCGCCATCTTCGGCGTGGCCGGGGCCATGCTGACCACCGGTTACCTTCACCGGGAAGTCGTGCCGCCACGCTGGGGTCGGGCGTTTGGCAAGGGAATGGTCATTCTCATTTTGCTGAATTTGGGGATTGGTCTGGCGCTGCCCCATCTGATTGACAACTGGGGACACGTTGGCGGCTTGTTCGGAGGCATGATCTTGGCCGGATTGATCCCTCCGCCGCGACCGGCTTTGGATGACATCTGGGAGGCTAAAAAGCCCTCTCAATGGATAGTTGTTTTCCCCATCGCGGTCGTGGCGCTAGCGATGGCCGCCACCGCAAGGCATTACGTCGAGACGCGGAAGATCACGGCAGTGCTCAAGCAAGGTGAACGTTTCCGCGCGCAACAGCAGGACGGTCGGGCCGCGGAATACTTCCGCGCTGCGGAGCGGTTGGATCGCACCAACGAGCGCGCTTACGAGGAGTTAGGCTCGCTGTACCTGAGCGAAAATCGCGCTTCGGATGCGCTCCGGCAATACCAACTGGCCTTACGCCTGAATCCCGGCTCGCCTCAAGCCGAGGCAGGGCTATCGGCCGCGTATGCGGCCGACGGGAATGGCAGCAAGGCGCTCCAGTGGATGGAGGCTGCGGTCGGGCAAAATCCCAATAACCCCCAAGCTCAGGCGGCGCTCGGAGACCTTTGCAACCAAGATGGACTTTACTCCGGCGCCATCGCGCATTACGAAAAAGCGTTGCAACTGAATCCAAACCTTGCCGAGGTTCAAAACAACCTAGCTTGGTTGCTGGCGACCTGCCCGGAGCTGAAATACCGCAACCCTCAACAGGCTCTGGCCCATGCGAAACGGGCGGTCAGCCTGACTCGTGGGAAGCGGCCGGAGTTTATGGATACCCTTGCCGCCGCTTATTACGCCAACGGCCAGTACGGGCAAGCCCTCGACATTCAGAAAAAGGCCGTGACGCTCGACCCCTCGAATCGGGTGATGCGGCAGCATCTGGCTAAGTACCGCCGCGCGGCCGGCCCTTGAATTCCGCCGACGCTGGCTGTTCTTGACGAGAGCCGCTGGGGACAGCGAAACCGCCGTCGTGCTACGATCGGGCACAGCGTGACCCGCCGCGGGAGCCTCGATAGAAGGGCCTGAAATTACCGGCTATCATCGGGGCGCGTCGGAAGGGCGGAAGAAAGGGGGCCCGCATTGAACAAGACTCACAGCCGCGCGGGTCTGCTGCGCGCCCTGGCTTCGCTAATCGGAGTTGTCCTGACGGGCGGACCGCGACTTGCGGCCCAGGAAAACATTGCGCGGATTGAGGGTGGACTCGTTGCTGGAGTCGCGCTTCGCCAGGGAATAACCGTTTTCAAGGGCATACCGTTCGCCGCGCCGCCCATAGGAAGATGGCGCTGGCGGCCGCCGCAATCTCCCGCTTCCTGGTCAGGAATTCTCCAGGCGAACCATTTTGGCCCACCCTGCATGCAGCCGGTCAGTTCACACCGGCTGGGCCCTTGGACGCAAGCCTTCCTATCTGAACGCCCGGCCAGTGAAAACTGCCTTTACCTGAACGTTTGGACTTCGGCGATACGGCCGCGAGCCTTGCGTCCGGTGATGGTCTGGATTTACGGGGGAGGGTTTGTCAGCGGCGCGGGCAGCGTTCCGATTTACGACGGAGCCGCGATGGCCCGAAAAGGCGTCGTGGTGGTGACCTTCAACTATCGCGTCGGCCCCTTCGGCTTTCTGGCCTATCCAGGACTGACCCGGGAGTCTCCTCATCATTCCTCCGGCAACTATGCCCTCCTCGATCAGATTGCCGCGCTCCAATGGGTGCAGCGAAACATCGCCGCCTTCGGCGGCAATCCTCGCCAGGTGACGATTTTCGGCCAATCGGCCGGAGCGTCGAGCGTTTGGTTGCTGATGCAGTCACCGCTGGCTCAAGGATTGTTTCGGGGAGCGATTATCATGAGCGGTCCGGCGGTGATCCCTTTTCCGGGCATTACGGCGCGGACCTCGCTCGCCGCCGGGGAAGAGGAAGGGCGAAAATTTGCGGCGAAGCTTGGCGCCCATTCGCTCCGCGAACTGCGCGACCTGCCGGCGGCAAAAATCCTGCAAGCTTCGCAAGCCCTGCGCTGGGGACCGATTCGCGACGGCTGGGTGCTCCGACCCTACTGGCATCCTGAGCGTGAAGCGGCGGTCATCAATGGCATGGTGGCCGATGATATCGGAATCGGCTACTATGGCAATGGCCCGGCTCCCGCAGTGACGCTAGAAAATTACGAGCAAAAACTGCAATCGTTGTGCGGGGCAGAAATTACAGAGTGCTTGAAGCTTTACCCCGCGCGGAGCAACGCCCAGGCAGGCGCGGCCCTTCGCTCCGCCTTGCGGGATCGCGCTCGCGCTTCCCTCTGGAAGTGGGCGGAACGACAACGGCGCTTTAGCCCCAAGGTTTATCTCTACTATTTCAACCGAAAAATCCCGTGGCCTCAACATCCGGAATACGGCGTGTTCCATAGCTCTGAACTGCCGTACGTTTTCGACAACCTTCCTCTTCTTAACCGCCCTTGGGAGTCGGTGGACTGGCGTGTGGCGCGTGAAATGTCGGCTTACTGGACAAACTTCGCCGAGCATGGCAGCCCGAACGGACCCGATTTGAGACCATGGCCTCGCTTCCATGGGCAAACATTGGCGATCATGCGGCTCGGCGCGCGCGCGCGGCCTGTGCCGGTAGCCGGGGCAACTCGCCGCCAATTTTGGCTACAGAATCTCAAAAAACCTTTGGGATTTTAGTAGGGCTGGTTCGGCAAGAGCCACAGCAGCATTCCGCTTGCGACAGAGATGCGGCAACCATCTCAACTTCCGCTTCTCGGTCAAATTCCTTCCGTCACAAAGCGTTTGGCGTATTCTTTCAAAATGCAGCGGTCCTCGATAACGTCGAGGCCGGCCCGGCGGGCACGACGGGCAGCCGCTTCGTGCCGGACGCCCTCCTGCATCCATACGGCCCTGGCGCCTTTGCGGATGGCTCCTTCCACAATGGCAGGCACATACTCTGGACGGCGGAAGATCACCACCACGTCAATCGGCTCGGAGACGGCATCCACGGAAGGATAGGCCGTTTCCCCAAAAACCGAATTCTCTTGCGGATTAACAGGAATGATTCGGTAGCCGTGAGCCTGCATGTACGCCGCGACGCCGTGGCTGGGACGCGCGGGTTTGGATGACAAGCCGACGACGGCGAGGGTCCTCGAACGCTCCAGAATCTGAGCAATGAGGTCGGGCGATGCTCTGCGTCGAGCGCGTTGTGACGGAGTCCGGGTGTGTCCTGTCAACCCCATGGATACCATGTTACTCCCCCTCTCGCAGGCCGCTGTTCAGTTTGCCTCTCCAAGACGACCCGCGGTCGGTCCGGCTAACAAACCTAAACCCATCGTGGCCGGACCGCCAGGCCCGTACTGCTATTCCGATACGGCGCTCGGCGCCGCCATGACGTGTCTCAGCGCCTCCAGGAATCGCTCATTATGCGGCCTAGCGCCAATGGTAACGCGAAGCCGGGTCGGAAAGCCATAGAGTTTCATGGGCCGCACAATCACTCCTTCGCGCAGCAGCCGGACAAAATCCTCCTCGCAATCGCGGCCCGTATCCATCAAGACGAAGTTAGCCATCGAAGGCGTATAACGAACACCGAGCAGGGCCAGCTCACCGGTGACGAATTTCATTTCCCGCTGGTTCGATTCAAACGAGCGCGCGACATGCTCGCGATCGTCGAGGGCGGCCAATGCCGCCGTCTGGGCCAAGCCGTTGGCGTTGAACGGCGAGCGCATGCGGTTCAAGGCCTCGATCAGCTCCGGATGACCCAAACCATAGCCAATACGCAGTCCGGCAAGTCCGTGAACCTTGGAAAATGTCCGCAGCACCAGAACGTTCCGGCCCTGGCGCGCATAGTCGAGCGAATGCGAGTAATCCGGCCGCGAAACGTAATCATAATAGGCTTCATCCAAAACCACCAGCACCCGCGGCGGCACGGCGCTCAGAAAACGGTCCATTTCCTCCGCCGTGGCCAGCGTCCCGGTAGGATTGTTCGGGTTGCCGATGTAAATGACCTTGGTACGCGGCGTGACGGCCCGCGCCATGGCAGCCAGGTCGAAGCTCTCATCCTGCAGAGGCGTCTCCACAAGGCTGGCGCCCACTTCGCCAATCGCCAGGCGGTAGATGTAAAAAGAAGATTCGGAGACAATGCCTTCATCGCCGACGGTAAGAAAAGTCCGAGCGACCAGCTCGATCAGGTCGGTCGAGCCGGCGCCCAGAATGATCTGATTCATGTCGAGCTGATGAATTTCCGCCAGCCGACGGCGAAGGTAGTAGCCGTTGCCGTCGGGATAGAGATGAATGCGGCCCAGCTGGCCGCGAA
>JAJYNF010000141.1 GCA_021786455.1 Acidobacteriota bacterium | reverse complement strand
GTCCGGACCGGGCTACCTTTTGATCCTGCTCGCTTTCAGCAAGGGCCAAGTTGGCGATTTGAGTCTGCGGATTTTGGCGAAGGGCAATAGCAATCGCCTGCCGCAGGCTCAACTCAACCGGTGGCATCTTTGCCGCCCGCGCATGGCGGATTACGGCGAACGGCAAAAGAAACAACAATACGATCTCCGTAAGGTTCTTTATCGCGCCAGGATTAGGCGGGGACGGCTTTTGCTTTGAAATTTCATCCACAACGCATTTGGTCATGCAGTCTCGTGCCTGGAGTTTACCGCCCCTCTGGTAAATCTCAGCCAGTACACGCTTGCCTTCGTTGTCAATGAACGTGACCCCCGTCAAGTCCACAACCAACGCTTCGGCTTGGTCAGGTGCTTGTGTTTGCTTCCAGCTTCTCTCCAGTTCCTTCGCCCACACCCCGACCAGTTTACCTTCCACCTTCAAAGTTATTTGATGTGGCTCAAATCGCGTCGTTATTTTCAACATATCCGGTCCCTTGGACTTTCACAAAATGATTATGCACTCTGAATGCCAGCCTGCGATTGAGGTCGAAGTTACATAAAAGTTAATGAAAATACATGGGTTGTTAGGAGAGGCGTGGCTGGCCGAGCGATCTGTGCGCGTCACTTTAATCGAAACGCTATGCCGATATTTCGGCAGATGCTTTAATGTCGGCATCAGGCGGTGATGGTCTGCCGTACTACTGGCGGACGATGCCGAGCTTTCGCATTCTGGATTGAAGGGTGGATCGTTTAAGGCCCAACCGCCGGGCCGCCCCGCGCGGACCTGAAACCACCCAGCGGGTTTCGCCAAGGGCTTGAAGGATATGTTCTCGTTCAGCCTCACGAAGGGTCGTGGGGCCGTTATGAACATCGCCCGCAGAGGTCTGAGGGTGTTTGAGCTCCGAGAGCGGCAAGCGAAGGGTCGGACCCGGAGAGAGGATGACAGCGCGTTCGACTAAGTTTTGCAGTTCGCGCACGTTTCCGGGCCAAGGATAGCGAAGCAATTCCTCGAGCAACTCGGTAGGTATGCTTTCGATTTCACGGTCCATTCGCCGGGCGTACTTTTGGGTAAAATATCTGACCAGCAGGGGAATGTCCTCAGGACGTTCGCGTAAGGGAGGAACGGTCAGCGGGAAGACGCTCAGACGATAATAGAGATCCCTGCGGAAGCTTCCCGCCTGGACCATCTCGTCAAGGTTGCGGTTGGTTGCGGCGACGAGGCGAACATCACTTCGGATCGAGCGAATGCCGCCCAGACGCTCGAATTCCTGCTCCTGCAAGACCCGCAGGAGCTTGGGTTGGAGCTCGAGGGGAATGTCGCCCACTTCGTCCAAGAAAAGCGTGCCGCCGTTGGCTAGCTCGAAGCGACCAATTTTCTGCGTCAGCGCGCCGGTGAAGGCGCCGCGCTCGTGGCCGAACAATTCGCTTTCGAGCAATCCGGTGGGAATCGCCGCGCAGTTCAGCTTAACGAACGCCCTTTCCCGGCGGCGGCTCAGGTTGTGAATGGCTCGAGCAATCAATTCCTTGCCGGTCCCTGTTTCCCCCAGGATCAGCACGGTGGAATCGGTCGGCGCGACGATCTCGACGTCGCGGAGGACACGTTGAAGCGTCGCGCTCTCACCGATGATCTCTTCAAAGTTGTACTCCGTACGGATTTCATCTTCCAGATAGAGTTTTTCTTCCGCTAATTTTTCCTTTAGCTCGGCGATCTGGCGAAATTGTAAGGCGTTTTCCATTGCCAGGGCAATCTGGCCAGCCGCCTGGCTGAGGAAATCAAGCTCTTTTTGGGCTAGGGCCGGCCCGCGTGAGCGTCCCAGAATAAGAGCTCCGAGGGGGCGGCTGCGACCGATTAGCGGGAGGCAGCAACCACTCGGCGGACCCTCGCCCGGCTCGGGCCTTTGGAGGTTTGCCAGCAAGTCCTTCGGCCACAGAGGGCTTTCGGAAGATTCGGGCAGGGTTAAATTCAGCGCCAGCGGCTCACGCTTTTCGATGGCCAGCCCAATCGGACTCCCGCGGAGCGGAAAAGCGGTCGGCGGGGGAATCGCGCCCTCGCGCTGAGGGATGGAATAGAGCCGTAACGTGCGGGTTTCCTCTTCCAATACCCCCAACGCGGCGTAATCGCATTCAATGATGCGCCGGAGAGCCTGGCCGATAGCCGCGCGTAGGTCATTTAGCTCCAAGTTGGAAACCAGGGCGTTGGTGATGTCGAGCAAGGCACGCAGACGGTCGCGTTCCTGGGCGAGTTGCCGCTGGTAGGATTCAAGGCTCTGCGTGTTGAGGGCGTTATCTACGGCGACCGCCAGTTGGTTGGCCAGCGGGGAAAGCAACTTCAAATCAACCCCCGCGTAGGCGTTGATTCTCGAGCTGCCGAAACCGACCACTCCAACGCGCCGGTGCGCCGTGGTCAGCGGCAAGGCGCAAATGGATTTGACGTGGTGCGCTCGCAGAACCTTAAAAACCCCGGGAAAGCGTGAATCGCGCTCGATGTTCCCGATGATCAGTGGGGCCTGCGTTTCAAAGACCCAACCCGCCGGGGATTCCTCGACCGGAAGCTCCAAACCCGCTTCAAGCTGGGTGGGAAGCACGCTTTCCAGGATATGCAGCCGCATCGTCTGCCGCTCCGGCTCGTAGAGCATCAGCGTCAGAAAGTCATAGCGCGCAACGCGGCGCAACCGCTTTGCCAAATCGTGAAACAGCGCCTCCAAATCCGGATGGGCCGCGATGGACTTGGAAACTTCCAGCAGCGCCATGGAAACTCCGCCCAGCCCCACGGCCTGTTTCTGGTTGTTCCTCCTCTTGCGAGCTGGGCGCGCCAGCGAAGCTTTCTCGCTTCTCTTCGTTTTTGCCCTTTGAAGCTGAGCTGCGGACGATGCAGATTGAGTCAGCCGGGCGGTCATATCCATCAGATTAGCACCTGCCGGCCATGGGGTCGAGTTGGCTTGTCGGTCTGGAGCGCGAACGAGCTCCGACCCCGGACCCGAGTCTCAGGCGGAGATGAAAGAGGGGCGGGCCGGAAGATGAATCGCCCCATATCGGTTCGATCGTGGCGTGCCGAATCGTCGAGGTCTTGGGTGTCGGCGGAGATTTGCTGGAAGAGGGCCAGGATCGTTTCCACGCGG
>JAJYNF010000085.1 GCA_021786455.1 Acidobacteriota bacterium | reverse complement strand
CATCCTGCCGGAAGCCAGTGAATCAGGTCCTTCGAGCGGGCAAGACCCAGCCGGTTCCATCCGCGATGCAAATAGGTGGTCTGCTCGTTACGGCCCGCGTAGATGAGGTAGAAATAACCGTCGTAACGACGTCAGTCGTAAAGGGCGGCGGCATCACAGTTGCAGCCGTACAATAATGATGCGGCCGGCCAAGGCGGCGCAATCCAAGTCATCGGCTACGCCGTCGCCTTCCAACAGACACGGAATGACCACGGGCCGTGGCTGAGACATCGCACGCCGGCCGTTCAGGATGGCATGGCGCGCGCGATGGCCCTCGGGGGAGGCCGCCGACCAAGGTAAGCTGGGCATTACGGGTTCGCTCCCAGCCACCATTGGACAGCAAGCGTCCAGAGAGGGGCCGATGCTGGATCGCTCGGGACCTTTTCCGCCAGTTCAATCAGCTTGCCGGTGGCGGCCGAGTCATCGAGCGCGATGGCCTCTGGCAAGAGCGGGTCGAGACGAAAGTAACGGTTGCCCGGAACATCGTCGGGGCGGCCGTTCAGTATCCGCCGGCATTGATAATCGGCTACATCCGTCATTCCATCCATCACCAAATCGGGAAACAATTTGTGACACACCCATTGGATATCGCCCCACTTCATGGACTGACCGGCAATGTAAAACGGATTCATACCCGTTCCTAAAGAGAACAAGCGGATGTCGGCAGGTTGTCGAGGTTCGGCGTCGAGGGCTTGGGCCAGAGCTGCCATGCTCGGATTGTTCGAGACCATACCACCGTCCACGTCCCCTTGATACACCGGGAGATAGGTGGGCGCGGCGGATGTGCGCATGGCTACATCCACGATGCTTTCATTCAGGTCGGGATTCGGCCGACCCGCGTTGTCCTTAAAATTGTTGAAGAATTTCGGTTTCCACATCCGCACCGCGCCTGCGCCGCCGAGTTTCTTTTCCCCGGCAAGATCGAACACGGGCACCAAGACGTGTCTGGGAATATCGGCCAGCCTGGGCTCGGGCGTCCCGAGAGCGCGGGTGAAGGTGTGGTTGAGAATTCGCTTGAGCGGGGCGTTGGAATATCTCGCGCGAACGATGCCCTTGACCTTCCGCAACGCTCGGCAACGGCTGGGAAAGATTTGTCCGGCATTGTCTCGGTAGAGCGCGACCAACTCGGCTGAGGAAAGGCCGCTCGCCAATCCCAAGGCGATAATGCCGCCGGTGGAGGCTCCGGCAAACAAATTAATGTTGGAGAATGGATTCGGGCGGCAGCGCTTTGTGACTTCCGCTTCGAGCATTTCCAGCAGCTTGGCAGCGTAAACGCCTCGCACGCCACCCCCATCTATGCTCAAAATGCGGTAATTCTTTGGCCGGCTTGCCGCCGCCTCGCCAGGCGGAGTTTGGCGCGGGGCGATACTTTCAGAGGATGGGCTCAAGTGTCCCCTCGCGGGCATAAACCTCGCCCAGCTCCATCAGGTTCGCCGGACGGGGAGAACGCTCGATGCAAGCTTGATAGCTTTGGGCCGTCTGACGCAGGTGGCCTTCAGCCCGCAATGATCGAGCCTGCCCGCAGCGTGCAGCGTTTGCCGCCGGCTGCCCGCCATGACTGACTGTCTATCGCCCGGCGCACACCCTCATCTTAACCTACGCCCGCATAAAAAGCTCCAGGCTCAGGACCGTGATGGCTCCAGGCAAAACCATGCGGACGATGAGACGTGGGTTGAAGGTTCGGCAAAGCGGAAGGGAAATGCCCTGGCCATCCAAGGCCCACGGCCGGCCAGGCGCTAGTGTCGTGCGTCCGAAATCGCTTGCCGGTGCGACATTTGTGGCACGGCCATCTTGGCCGGGCTTTGACACGGGCGGGACGCCCGTGCCACATCGCGCTATTGTAAAGAAGCGTTAGACGCACTACACGAGGCTGGCCTTTATGACGGTCGCGCCCGCCGAGAAAACCAGTCTGATTTGTCGGCGCGCCTGCCTAGGGTACCGCAACATCCCATTCTTCCAGTAGATGCTTCAGGCGCGCCATGAATTGGTCGGCGACGGCGCCGTCAATGATGCGGTGATCGAAGCTCAATGCCAGATAGACCATGGAGCGAATGGCAATCGCGTCCTGGCGGACGACGGGGCGCTTCTCAATCGCTCCCACGCCAAGAATCGCCACTTGCGGTTGATGGATGATCGGCGTGCCGAAAAGGCTCCCAAAAACGCCCGGGTTGGTGAGAGTAAACGTGCCGCCCTGCACGTCTTCTACAGAGAGCTGCTTCGAGCGGGCGCGGTCCGCCAGGTCTTTCACCACGCGAGCGATCTCGACAAAGCTCTTCTCGCCCGCATCCTTGATGACCGGCACAATCAATCCTGTCTCCAGCGCGACCGCCATGCCGATATTCACTTCTCGCTTATAGACAATACTCGCGCCTTCTACAGAGCTGTTGAAAATCGGGAACTCCCGGATGGCCTCGATGGCTGCTCGCACAAAGAACGGCGTGTAGGTAAGTTTCAGGCTGTAACGCCGCTGGAACTCCTCGCCGGCGCGCTCGCGCAAATCCGCCACGCGCGTCATTTCTACCTCGAACACCGTCGTCACGTGCGCCGAGGTGCGCCGGCTCAGCGTCATGTGCTCGGCAATCTGCCGGCGCATCGGGGTCATGGGAACGACGCGCGTCGGGCCGGTAAAGACGATCGCGGGCTCCCGCGCAGGCGCTTCGCGCGGCAAAGGCGCTGCGGCCGTGGGCGGCGAGGGTGGAACGCCGTGCGCGCCCTCCCGCTGCGCAATGTAATTCAAGATGTCCCGCTTGCTGACGCGCCCGCCCAATCCCGTGCCGCGCACTTTCGTCAAATCCACGCCGTGCTCGGCTGCCAGGCGTTGCACCACCGGCGAGGACCGGACCCCCGTTTCCGCCGGTCGGGACGGCTCTCCCGCTGGCAGCGCTACGGCGGGAGTTGCGGGAACTTCCGGCGCTGCTTTTTGAGCGGCCGCGGGGGGCGGCGCGGCCCGAGTTTCTTCCGCGCCCTCACCGTCAATCACGCCGACGACGGTATTCACGCCGACGGTTTCATTCTCCTTCACCAGAATCTTGGTCAGAACGCCCGCCGCCGGCGAAGGGATTTCCGCGTCCACTTTGTCCGTGGTGATTTCAAACAGCGGCTCGTC